>NZ_CP082944.1:4762500-5053952 GCF_019933155.2 Metabacillus dongyingensis
TGTTTAGTTAATATATTCGTAAGTCCTACATGATTATCAACTTTAAATGTATGGTGGCCAGTAGGCTTTCGCAGATCTCCATCTATTAAGAGGACTTTTTTACCCTGTTGAGCAAATACTACTGCAAGATTTGCTGCAGTTGTTGATTTTCCCTCACCGGGACCAGCAGAGGTAACAATCATAGAGCAAATTTCTTCATCTACCGTTGAGAATTGTATATTCGTGCGGATTGTGCGATATTGTTCAGCTATTGGCGATTTAGGTGTTGTCATCGAAACTAAACTTCTGCTTTGTAATTGAAACATTTGCTTTCGGTCTTTACGAGCCAATAGACTCACCTCTTGTTCTTGTTATCTTATTTCCTGCATTCTTTTGATCTTTCATTTCTTGTTCCATATCTATGCGAGTAATCGCTCCTAAAACTGGTAAGCCTAAGTGTTTTTCAATGTCTTGCTCGTTTTTAATTGTGTTATCTAAGTATTCCAATAAGAAAGCTAAACCCACACCTGCCATTAGACCTACAACTAATGCAATAGCTATATTTAATACCGGCTTTGGTTTTATTGGTGATGGATCGATACCTAAATCAGCTGTTGATAAAATGCTAACGTTATCTACATTCATTATCGTTGCTATTTCTTTTTGGAATATAGCTGCAATTGCATTTGCAATTTCTGCTGCTTGCTTTGGATCTTCATCTTGAACAGAAATGGTTACAACTTGTGAATTTTGCTCACTCTCTACAGCTACATTTTCATTTAGCTGTCCGCTAGTCATGTTCAGATCTAATTGTTGAATAACTTTATCTAGAATCACTGGACTTTTAATAATCACATTATACGTATTAATTAATTGAAGATTCGTTTGCACCTCTCCAGGATTAAATGCCTGCTGATCACTTTTTGCTTGATTCACGAGAATTTGGGTAGAAGATTGATAGATAGGAGTTAAAATAAAGTAACTAATGATTCCACTAGTGGCTGCGGCGATTGCCGTGATAATAATGATGAGAGAAAGACGTTTCTTTAAGGTTTGAAACAGTTCTTTCAAACTGATTGTTTCTTCCATGTTGACCTCCAGTTAATTTTTGTAATAAAAAAAACACAAAGCTTATTATAATAAAAGACCTAGTTGATATCTACAAAATTTTACAATGAAAGTGATATTTTACTTATATTTTGTCGTTTATTATCTTTTTTTGAACAACAAATACAATTATAACAAGGAATTGTAAATTGTATATTAATTTTTTGTCCATTCAAAAAGGAGATTCGCTTTTTTGCGAATCTCCTTTTTTATCATAGGCCGTTAATTAAAACGGTTACAATCGCTGTAAGTAAAATTGTGAAAAATGGAATGGAAACTGTCATGATACGCTTTTTCAGCTCTTTTTTTCTTTCCATTTCTTCTGGTGTAATCCAATGACTCATTTGTCTAAATCCCCCCTCGAAACCTGTCGATATTTGTCAAAATGTTTATGATTATTATATCGGAGGGAATACTAATAGTGTAATAGAACTTTTGTCATATGGTACCGAAAAAAGTCCGCAAATTTTTCATTGCGGACTTTTTTCGGTGTTAATCTATTATGATGCGTATACTTTTCTAAATTGAAGAATCAGCTCATCCAGCAGTTCTTTGGTGGTAATTTCATTTGAATGCTCGCCTTTTTGGTAAGCGTGCATTAAAATTTGCAGAAGTTCTTCTTGTTTAAGGCTATTTTCTTTCATTCTACAAATTTTCCTTTCTTGTATTTTACAATTTTATACAACAAGCAGATTATACTGCGTTTTCTGTCGTATGGCAACTATTTATACCATTCGTGTCGAACTATCTTTTATGTCCCCGAATATTCTCAACTCTAAACCTTACCGAAAATTCCCTTTCCATTTTATCCTTTGTTCAATATCAGTTATAATGAAAGAATTGAATAAAAAAGGAGCGGTGTGCCATGCTTCAGCATGAACTGGATAAAGAGTTGATTCTGCATGCGGGTGAAGAGCTGCAGGATCAGCTTTCGCCTGAGTTAGAAGACGATCGCAATCTTGTTAAAAAAGGGCTGATGCTGTATCGGCAGAGCAGCGTGTACAACGTTAAAATAGATGGACACACAGTGAGCGCCAATGTGCAGGATGTAACGCCTGTTCGGGTTGTGCTTGAGCTTGATTTTTTTACGATGAGTTCATGTTCCTGTCCTGCAGATTTCCCCTGCCGTCATGTTATGGCATCTTTTCTCTATTTATATGCAAGCGTCGAACGAGTCGGTACATATATGGACGCTTGGAATGCCAAGACGCAGCAGGCGATTCTTGCCCAGCTGAAGCCAGCCAGCCAAATGATACCGTCTGTGAGCTGGAACGATGATTCGCTTTCAAGCTGGCTATCGTTTTTTGAGTTTGAATATAAGCGCTGGGCTCAAAATCGGCCGCGCAGCATTCAGCAGATTCAAAGCTTGTACAACCATTACTATCCCGTGTTGAAGAAGAAGGCTCCGAAAAATGCGGACCTCAGACGGTTTTATACTATACATGCAAACCTTACGACATTGTTCTACATGCTTCGTCTACTTAATGAGACGAAACCAAATGATCATTTGTTACACCATGTTTATCATTCTTATTTTGAAGAGTGTATTGAATCCATTACATACGAGCTTCGGGAGATGCGGAAATTCGCGTTGCCTTTCTCTCTGGACTCACTTTTTGAGGAGAGCATCGAAGTTTTTCATCAGCTGCTTGATGTCAGCAGTTATTTGCAGTTTGAACGGATCAGTCTTTACCGTGCTCTTTGGATCGGTCTGCTTAATCGGAAGAAGTGGATTGAGCGAGAGGTTGACTGGCTGAATGAGCAGTTAAGTGAACGGGATGTTCCTGAATATCGTCTTGCTTTGATTCATATGGATTTCCTGCAGGGTGATGATGATGCTTTGTTTGAGAAGATGAAAGTCTTTAATGATGGAGCTTTTCCGATTTTGTATGACTGGGTTGGCGATCTTGTTTCCCGGAAAAATTGGAAACGTGCTGCGAAATGGTTTACGTATTTGCTTGGGAAATCGGATGCTTTTTTAAATAGTGACATTCCATATGAAGAAAAGCGCCGTTCGATTCGTTTTTTCCTTGATATGCTGTCAGAGTATTCGACTCAGACCAAGGATGAACGGCTGTATGAGAATGCCTGCCGCAATCTTCTTCCATTTAGCTACGCAGAGTATCATCATTTTCTCGTGAACCGTAAGCAATTCAGAACATGGGCAGAGCTGCATTTGCTGCTTGGGTTTGAATTGTATGAGATTGACCGTGATTTGTTAAAGATGATAGAGAAGGAAAGTCCTGAGTCGCTGCTGACCATATATCACCATGCGATACGCCAGGAGATCGCTCTCAGGACGCGAACGAATTATAAGCTTGCGGTGCGCTATTTAAAGAAAGTGCGTACGTTATATAAGAAGATAAAGAATGAAACGCAATTTGAAATCTATCTTGAAAAGCTTTCACATGAGCACCGGCGCCTGCGTGCTTTTCAAGAGGAGCTTAAGAGAGGAAAGTTGATTCATGCTGAATGATTTGAAGATCTCCGTCCATACGGAACAAATCGAGAATTTTCACTTTTACGTATGGTGCACAACGAAGGATGAGAAAACGCTCGGAACGAATCATATGCGGCGCTACTTGTTCACATGGCATGAATCCTCTTTCTTTGGATCGCTGCTGGAAGATGTGAGCTACATTGGGGTCCCTTCTGTTCTGCTTTCCCCATGGATGATGGTTGAGCTGATCGGAAAAGATACGACGAATTCGCTGGCTGATATCGAGTACAGCGGCGATGCTGTCCCGCTGATTGATGCAGCAGAGGCCATTTACGATTGCATTGTGAACGGCGAGTTTATGCCAGATTTTGAACGGTGGAAAAGTGGTTCTTTTGGATGGCGTGATACTGCTGGTGAGCTTGAAGGGTTTACAGCTGATTGGCTGTCTGCGGCTGTGAGCGATTTAATTGAGAGGAATCCGGATCTAGGGCGGGCATGGAGTGACATTGTTGAGGCTTATACCGCTACTGAAAAGTTTGAAGGTCATTTTCTTGACGAGCGCGACTGGCTGGAGAAGATTGGCTTCTTAATTGATGATGCTCCGTTTACGATTGGCCTGCGGTTAAACGAGCCTGATTATGATGGCGACGATTGGAAGCTTGAGCTGTTTTTACGGGACCGAAAGAACCCGGATTCGTTTCATCTATTTCAGGGGCTAAAGGATTTGCCGACTCCTTGGCGAGGTTATATGGACCGGATTGAACGCGAGCAGCAGCGCTTTGAGGAAATTGTGCCGTGGCTTTCTTTTCAAAATGGAAACACGCATATTACCGAGGATGAGGCGTGGCTCTTTTTAACAAGTGCGAGTGAAACGTTTGTAAATACCGGTGTCGAGATTCTCCTGCCATCATGGTGGCAGGTTGTCCGTGATTCAAAGGTGATGCTGAAGGCGAAGATGTCGTCGGCCCCGCGTGGACAATCCTTTGTCGGCATGAACTCGCTGATTGATTTCAACTGGCGCTTTGCGACGAATGGCGTGGAAATGAGCGAGGAAGAATTCATGGGGATGGTGAATGATAACCGCCGTCTTGTGAATTTTAAAGGACAGTGGATTAAGTTAGACCCTGCTTTTATCAAGCATGTGCAGTCGATTTTGAAAAAGGCGGAAAAAGAAGGTCTGCATTTTTCCGATATTCTGCAGCAGGAGCTGGCTGACGCACGTGATAGTGATGATGAGGTTCTTGATTCAAGAGCATTTGCGAATATTCATATTGAGCTTAGCCGACAGATGAAGTCGATGCTTCGTCAGCTTACGGAGATAACGGATATTCCGAAGCACGATGTTCCTTCGACGTTTCACGGTGACCTTCGTCCTTATCAGCAGCAAGGCGTTGACTGGCTGCTGTTTCTCCGGAAGTTCCATTTTGGAGCTTGTTTAGCGGACGATATGGGTCTCGGGAAAACGATACAGATGATCGCTTATTTTGTTTATGTATTAGAACACGAAAAACGAGAAACACCATTTTTAATCATTGCTCCAACTTCGGTTCTCGGTAACTGGCAGAAGGAAATTGAGAAGTTTGCTCCTAGTTTGAAGGTTCATCTTCATTACGGTCCTAATCGGGCAAAGGGTGAAGATTTTAATGTATCGCTTGCCGATACGGATATTGTTTTGACGTCTTACGGCCTGTCTCACGCCGACCATGAAGAGATTGCTTCTGTTGCGTGGAGCACGATTTGTTTAGATGAAGCGCAGAATATTAAAAATGCGCACACTAAGCAGTCCCGTGCGATTCGGAAATTGAAGGGCCAGCATCATATTGCCCTGACAGGAACTCCAATGGAAAATCGCTTAACGGAATTGTGGTCGATTTTTGATTTTATCAATACAGGATTTCTTGGCAGTTTGCATAGTTTCCATAAGCGATTTGTGCTGCCGATTGAGAAGGATCGGGATCCGGCGATTATCGGAAACTTGCAGCAGCTGATTAAGCCGTTCCTGCTGCGCCGGACGAAGCGTGATGAACAGGTTGCGCTGAATCTGCCTGAGAAGCAGGAGCAGAAAGAGTATATCCCGCTTACGGTTGAGCAGGCATCTCTTTATGAACAGCTCGTTAAGGATACCTTTGATCAGGTGTCACAGCTTGCTGGAATGCAGCGGAAGGCTTTGATTTTGAAGATGCTCGGAAAGCTGAAGCAGATCTGTAATCATCCGGCACTTTATTTGAAAGAGGAACGTGCGGAAGCAGTGACGACCCGCTCTCATAAAATTGAGAAGCTGCTTGAGCTTGTGACGGCGATTCGGGAGCAGGATGAAAGCTGTTTGATTTTCACGCAGTATATTGGCATGGGCGAGATGATTCAATCCCTGCTTGAGCGTGAGTTTGGAGAGAAAGTCTTGTTCTTAAACGGCAGTGTGGCAAAAAATGCGCGCGATAAGATGGTGGAGCAGTTCCAGAATAAAGAGTATTCGATTTTGATCTTGTCACTGAAAGCTGGAGGAACTGGTTTGAACTTAACCGCTGCGAACCATGTCGTTCATTATGACCGCTGGTGGAACCCTGCTGTTGAGAACCAGGCTACAGACCGTGCATACCGCATAGGGCAGAATCGTTTCGTTCACGTGCATAAGCTGATTACTACAGGAACTATTGAAGAGAAAATCGATGGCATGCTGGATAAAAAGCAATCGCTGAACGATGAAATTATTCAAAGCGAGAGCTGGATCACAGAGCTGTCCACAGACGAACTGGAAGAGCTCTTCACCCTCTCCATGAGCTAGGAGGCGCACGACATGAGCAAGAAAAAAGAAGATTTGAAGAAAGAAACAATGAGTGCAGAGTGGAAGAAGCTGTATGAATTGATTGCTAAGAAGGTTGGGAAATAGGGTTATGTTGGGACCAGTCCGTATTGGGCTGGTTTTTTGTATTTTTTTAGTGGTTTTTCTAGATGCAGTGGGGTATTTAAAGGTTTTGGGGAAGCTGTTGGTAAGGTAATTCCGTCAGACAGTTGGATTACTTTCCAATATGGGGTTTTTACTTGCCGGAATGACTCTTTTACTAGCGGGAATCGGACAAATACTTGCCAGTATAGAGTAAATACTATCTTTTTTCCAGATACCTCCTAATTTAACATGAAAAAATCAACCTCTTTTTTAAGGCTGATTGAGTTCATGCAATTTAAAGATTTCTATGTCATGCTCTGCTGATTTTTTCTTTAAATATTCTAGTTCAAGACGCTGATATGACAGTTCTTTTAGGAGCGTCTTATCTCTAGATTCGCTTTTTGCTGCGTTGTCATTGACTTTCCCTTCTAATGCGGCCATTTCTTTAAGCAGCATGTTGTCTCTTTTTTCGCTTTTTACTTCATTGTCGTCAATCTTGCCCTCTATGATTGCCATCTCTTTAAGCAATTCTGCCCTCATTCCAGACATTTCTGTTTTCAAACTCAAGACATCTGTTTTCACTTCTGACATGTCTGTTTTTAGGTTTGAGACATCCGCTTTCACTTCTGACATGTCTGTTTTTAGGTTTGAGACATCCGCTTTCACTTCTGACATGTCCGTTTTTAAATTTGCAACGTCTGTTTTTATCTCTGACACTTCTACTCTAATCCCGTCGATACCAGTGAGAATTCGGGTTAGCAACTCTTCATTCATCAAATGATACCTCGCTTTCTTAGTCTTATTATATCCTACTTTCCCCTTCTCAAGAAAGAACTAGCCGGAGAGTTCCGGCTAGTTAAGTGAGGAAGTGGGGAGTTCCTTGATTCTGTTTCTGTGAGGGGTTTTGAGGGTTTGTAACTTTGTTATTTTTCTGTTACTGCAAGCTCACGGGTTTTGCCGCCCATGAAGCGTACGGAGTCAGCGACGACTTCTGTGACATAGACGCGCCTGCCTTCCGAGTTTTCGTAGTTGCGGGTCTGGATGCGCCCGGATACGCCTACGATTGAACCCTTGCGGCAATAGTTCGCTGTGTTTTCTGCCGTTTTTCTCCACAGGGTGCAGTTGACGAAGTCTGTGTCCATGTCACCCGCTGCATTTTTAAATGACCGGCTCACTGCGAGTGTGATATTGGCGACAGGCGCCCCTTCCGCTGTGTAGCGCATTTCCGGGTCTTTTGTTAAGCGTCCGACCAGCGTGACTGAATTAATCACCTAATTCCTCCTCTCTTTAGCTTACAAGGCTATTGTAGCGGGTAATTGGAATTAGGAAAAATCTTGAAAATGTCGTTTTTGGGTTTTGAAAAGTGATTTTCCCAGTAGAATTTCAGTGTTTTCTAGGCTCATTTCTTACGATTCGTTATGTTTGCTGCTATTTTCTATGTATTTGAAATAAATAGGATTGCTGTTCATGACCTGAAAAAGTGATGCTTTGGAGAATAGCTTGAAATGCTTGTGATGCGATGAGTTCATTCTGAATGGCTGTTTCTTCATAACGCTTGGTTTGTTCGATCCATACGTAAGATTTGATGGACATTTCATTTTTTAATAAATCAAAAAGAATTCTTACGATTTGAAGCTTGTCTTTTGTTTCGTATAATATTTCTACTGACGCTTCCCTATGTACTTGGAAGTGGTGGTACTTTGTTTTGCCGGCAATGATCTCCCCTACTTTTAATAATAATGATTTATCATCTAACCTTTCTCTCACTATTTCACTCGTTTTTTGCAGATCTTTTACTGAAATTGTTTTTAACTTAATCGTCTCCATTGATCAGCCTCATTTCTTAAAGTTTGCTATTTTACCATAGCAAATTTACGAGTTTATGAAAAATGCCGGATATAGGCATTTTTACTCATATATTGTCATATTTTGTATTAAACCTCTCTCTTCCTCTTTTTTCCTCTTTTTTTCATCTGTTTAATTGATTCATTCTGCTCATCCCTCCGTTTGGTGCTTCACTCTTTCTGTATGATATAATGTAACAATAACCATACATGAACGATAAACTGGACTAAGGAGGGTATTTATGAAAACGTTTAGACTCGTAGGGCTGACAATTGAAGTGCAAGGAGAAAACGGTGCTCGTTTAGAAGAAATCCCCTTATCGGACGGACTGATCATCAACAAAGAAGACGGGGAAAATCATTGGATGATTGAGGCTCTTTTACAAAAGGAACACCGCTCATACTTTGAAACACTCTCGCAAAAGAAAAATGAACTGCATATTTATGTAACAATTTCCAAAAAAACAAACAAACCCGCCGAGATCGTGGCGAAGATTAAATCCATCATGGTCCTGGAAGAACATATTTCTGTCTTATTTGAGGGGCGGATGCTCGCGCGAAAAGCAAAGAACGAGCCTGAAAAATTGCTTGAGGATTTGCTGACAAAAGGTTTGCACGGTGAAGACCTAAAGAAGGCTTTCAAACAAAAGCTAAAAGAACAAAGAGAATTAAACGTGAAAAAGTCCCCTCAAACGTGAGCGGGACTTTTTCTATTTATGCTGCTATTTGTTTTCGTCTTTCATATCGTTTTCCATGTCATGTTCCATATCTTTCTCGTCTTCTTCCATGTTGTTCTCATCTTTCTGCATGTCTTCTTCCATATCCTGCTCCATGTCCTTCTCTGTTTCGTCCTCAACAGGAGGCGTGTCATCATTTGGCACTTCTTCTTCAATATTGTTATCTTCCGGTGGTGCAGGATCCTGATCGTCCGCACAGCCCGCAATCAGCATAGCTGCTAATAATGTACCAGAAATTTTAAGTATCCACTTCGTATTCATAATCATACTCCTTCCTTAATTAGACCTTTATCCAGCGGTCGTGGTTAGGGTGTCCAGAATGATTAGGTTTATTCGGAAAATTTGTCTAAAGCAGGTGTTACAGTATTTATTTACCACATATGTGGAAATGTAAACGTTTATTTTAAAATGGGGAGCTGGTATTTGCGGTTTTTATAGGAGCCTGTGTGGTGGAGGTTTAGTACAGTTAATAATTTAGACGCAGAGCTCATTGAAGAGATTCTTAGAAACTGCCTTATTTCTTTATTTGTAATGGTCGGCCCAAGTAACAAAGCGTAATCATTCAAAGAGGCGATATAAGCTTCTTTAGATGTGAACATGCATTTTTTGCAAACCCAGCTTCCGCTAATTTTTTTCATCGGGATTGAAAAGCATTGTGTGCAATGAACACCTGTTATTAAATCTGACCTTGATAGTTGAAATTGTTGAAGTAGATCCGGGTTATTTGGTGAGTGGTGTTTAATAAGTTGCCTTGACAGCTTATTTAAATCCTTAATTGTTAAAATCTGATCTTTATACCGATTATCCAGTAAACGAATTTTATCTTGGAGTGATCCTGCATGTAACACTTTTTTCAATACTGTTTCTGAGTAGTTTGGAATGGTTTTAAGAATAGCTGCGGGATTGCTGATGACGATATAAGAATGCAGCGGCATACTGGGGTAATTGTGTTCAGACAGCCATGTTTGAAGATTTTTCTGTTGGCGCCTTACTTGAAGAATTGGATCAGGGAATGCTTCTTCTCGTCCATTTAGTGTTCGTATTAGTTGTTTAAATGTCTGATCGAAACATAGCGTTCCACTCATGTTTTTGACTTCAAGAATTAGAATATAGGATCTAGTTAGGATCACAATATCTAATTGAAAATAATGTTCTTTATTCAGCAGTCTAATATCGTGCAGCACAAGGAACTCTTTACTTGATAACGGTAGCAAATGATAATCAATTGACTGTTCACCGCGATACCCCGCCATACTTTTAGCATACTCCTCTTCAATTTTAGCTCTTATTATATGGTTCTGGAGCAGCCTCCTTAGTAAAGCCTGCAGCTTTTGAATTTTTACAGGTAATTGTTTTTCTTTTTTTATCAAAAGATCACTCCTTCTCTTTATTAATTTTGTTTATTTCTAGATTTATTTTTAAACTCCTTTGCAGCGCGGCAAAATAGAATTTTATTTTTGCTCAGATTCAAGGATGAAGTGATTTACTTTCCAAAATGGGACTTTTACTTGCTGGAATGCCTCTTTTACTAGCGAGAATCAGGTAAATACTTTCCTTTTTGGAGCTAATACTTTCTTTTTTCCAGATACCTCCTAGGTACGAAGGCTATGATCACCGTTCAATCCTATTTTCTGTTCAAGTTCTCTATTTTCTGCCGGCAATCAGGCTTTTTCTATTTGCACTTGGCTATTTAAGTTTTTTCTTTTGAACTGGATGGAATCTGACTGTGATTAGCCGCTCAGATCCAAGGATAAATCTGATTTACTTTCCAAAATGGGACTTTTACTTGCCGGAATGCCTCTTTTACTAGCGAGTACCGGGTAAATACTTTCCGGTTTGGAGCTAATACTTTCTTTTTTCCAGGCACCACCTAAAAATCAGCACAAAAAAACGATCCCGACAAGGATCGCTCGCAAATCTATTCTTTCTTTTCACCCAGCGCAAACATCAATTCTGTTTCACATACGACTTCGCCGTTTACTGTAGCGATGCCTTTGCCTTTGCCGAGTGATCCGCGCAGACGGATGATTTCAACTTCGAGGCGGAGCTGGTCGCCTGGTGTTACTTGCTTTTTAAAGCGGCAGTTGTCGATGCCTGCAAAGAAGGCAAGGCGGCCGCGGTTTTCTTCTTTGATCAGCATGGCAACAGCGCCGACTTGGGCGAGTGCTTCAACGATTAGGACGCCTGGCATGACTGGGTATTCTGGGAAATGGCCATTGAAGAATTCTTCGTTTGCTGTTACGTTTTTTAGTCCGATTGCACGCTTGCCTTCGTCTACTTCAAGGATTTTATCGACGAGCAGGAATGGATAACGGTGCGGAATGATTTCTTTGATTTGTGTGATGTCTAGCATTTTAGTACCTCCTCCTAGTACAACCTATTAGTTCTATTATACACAAAAAGGAGGGGGTTAGCCCTCCTTATTTTTCAGATTCTTTTTCCACCAGGTCAAAGACATGCTGCCATGTTTTTTTATCGAAGACGTCTGTTGGCTTTCCATCACCGAGTACACCGTAGCCAATCATCGCACCGCTGATTGCGGCAATGGCCATGAAAAAAAGCAATAAAACAATGCGCAGCCAGATCGGAAATAGTCTGATTCTGATTTTGCGGCTGCTGGATTCTTCTGTTTTTTTCGTTTCTTTCATTTCTTCACGAGACCGTTCGTTTGTACTCACTGTAAAAACCCCTTTGTTTATCTCACGCTATTGATTAACCCGAGCATTTGATCGCCCATGGTGATAGATTTTGAGTTTAATTGATAAGACCTCTGAGCTACCATCAGCTCAGTCATTTCTTTTGAAAGATCGACATTTGACATTTCAAGTGCACCTTGCTGAACGCCAATTTGATCACGGTTCAAAAACTCGATCGTGCCGTTTGGTGCGTTCTCATTTAAAGCGTACCGATTTCCGCCCTGTTTTTCAAGCATAGATTGCTGATTTACCCCAACTATTCCTAATTGAACGGACTGATTGCCCGGATCTGCCGTTAATCTGCCATCAGGTGTTACCTTCATATTTTCAAACGTATCATCAAAGAAAATCGGATTTTGATTTTCATCAAGAACAGCGTGGCCTTCAGATGTGACAAGCTGAAGCTGCGCATTTTCTGCAGGATTCAAATATAGAGCTCCATCACGTGTATACTGCACCTCACCGCTTACTTCTACTTGCAGGAATTGGCCAGGCTTTGTCAGGGCAAGGTCAAACTCCCGATTTGTCACCTTGATGCTGCCTTGGGTATACACGGTTTGTCCCGTTACCATCGCTCCGACTCCAGGCCGAACGCCAAGAGCTGTCGACCGCCCAGCAGGGTCGTCCTGAAGTCCGGCATTGTTTATTTGCTGATTAAGGAGTTCCGAGAAGCCTGTTTGTGTGCGCTTGTAGCCTTGTGTATCAATGTTTGCCATGTTATTTCCGATCAGATCCAGCTGTTTTTGCAGCTGACCTAATGTATTTGCAGCCGTAATCATCGAACGTAGCATGCTTATCCCCCTATTATCTTACCCTGCCGATTTCATTCACGGCTTTATCCATACTTCTATCGTAAGCCTGCAGCACTTTTTGATTCGCTTCAAAAGCGCGGTAAGCTGTCATCATTTCGGTATACGATTTGGAAACGTCGACATTTGAGCCTTCCACATAACCCTGCTTTAGCTGATACGAAATTTCAGGATTATTGACCGCAGTCGGCAATCCATTTCCATCCTCGGTCCGGTAAAGACCATTTCCTTCTTTAATTAACGTTCTTGTGTCACCGGCAAAGACAATTTCGATTTGTGCCTGTTCAACCCCATCCACTCTAACCGTTCCGTCTGATGTGATTTCGAATTGATCTGAAGCAACTGAAATGGGCTGGCCGTTCGTTCCTAAAACAGGGTTGCCTGCAAGAGTAAGCTCGCCGTTTTCATTTCGTGTAAACTGTCCATTGCGTGTGTAGCGCAATTCAAAAGCTTGATTCTGCACTGCAAAAAGCAAAGCACCTTTCGCATTCGTCTCCTCATTATAGGGAACCAGCTCTTCAACTAAGGCAACATCGCTGGAGAGACCTGTTTCACGGAGATCGCCCTGTGTAAATTGAGGAATCATCTCTTGAAGATACACGCCAGTATTCAGCGTTCCGACAGCCTGCGTGGCAGGAGCAGGAACCTTGCTGCTTTCAACTCTTTTCAAAAGCATTTCCGGGAATGCCTTTAGCGCTGCCTGATCCGATTTATATCCAGGTGTATTCGCATTGGCTATGTTATTTGACAGCATCTCTGTTCTCCGCTGCTGGGCAAGCATCCCTGCTGTCGCTGTATAAAAACCTCGTAGCATTCTTTCACCTCATAAGAGATTCATTCTCTTTTTTCGACAATTTTTTCTATTTTCATTATATCTGACTATTTGGAACATCACCGTAAAAATTTATAAGTTTCATAAAAAATCGAAGGTACACTCTTAAAATCGGCACGATTGACGAAAGGTTTATAGGAAGTGAGAAAAAACAAAAAAACACCAGTCCAAAAACTGATGTTTTTCAATAATCAATTATCCAAACTTGCGTCTACTAAGGCGATCGACGTTATCAAGCATGATGCCTGTGCCGATTGCTACACAGTCCATTGGATTTTCTGCGATTAAGACAGGAACCTTTAATTCTTCTGCCATCAACTGATCCAGACCGTTCAGAAGGGCTCCGCCGCCTGTTAAGATGACGCCGCGGTCGATGATGTCCGCAGAGAGTTCAGGAGGTGTGCGCTCGAGTACGCTTTTTGCAGTTTGAATGATGAGGGCTACTGATTCACGCAGTGCGCCTTCAACTTCTTCAGAATTAACGGTAATGGTACGGGGCAGACCTGATACCATGTCTCTGCCGCGAATGGCAATTTCTTCGTTGCGTCCGCCTGGGAACACTGTCGCTACTTGCGTTTTAATATCCTCAGCCGTACGTTCACCAATTAAGAGCTTGTACTCTTTTTTGATGTAATTTAAGATTTCCATGTCGAACTTGTCCCCAGCCATCTTAATAGAAGAGGCGGTGACAATATCGCCCATTGAAAGGACTGCGACATCTGTCGTTCCACCGCCAATATCTACTACCATATTTCCGCTTGGCTGAAAAATGTCCATGCCGGCGCCAATTGCTGCGACCTTTGGTTCTTCTTCAAGATAAACGTATTTTCCGCCGCTCTTTTCAGCAGCTTCTTTAATGGCTTTTTGCTCAACAGAGGTGATATTCGTCGGACAGCAGATGAGCATCCGCGGTTTCGTGAATAAACCCTTTACATTTAATTTGTTGATAAAATGCTTGAGCATAGCTTCTGTTACTTCAAAATCAGCGATGACTCCGTCTTTTAATGGACGAATCGCAACAATATTCCCAGGAGTACGTCCTACCATTCTTCTTGCTTCTTCTCCAACAGCAAGAACCTTGCCCGTGTTCTTATTAAGTGCAACTACAGATGGCTCGTTTAAGACGATGCCTTTTCCTTTTACGTGAATTAGTACATTTGCAGTACCAAGGTCAATTCCTATATCCCTTGCAAACATTCTTACCATATCCTCCTTGCAATCTGATCCCAGCAATTCCTACTTTGTGCCCTAATTTCATATTGTATCATAAATCACTAAAAAAAGTATGAAATTGTAAAATTTCCTGTTGGGATTTGTCGAAATTGCAAGAAAGACAGGTGATTTCTTTATTTTACTGGTTCTTCCTGAAGGATATCCTCCTTCCGATACTTAAGCTTCGTTGCTTCCCCGCCTCTTAAATGGCGTATCGATTTATGATAATCAAGGATTTCTTTCACTTCATTCGCAAGCTCTGGATTAATTTCAGGCAGTCTTTCAGTCAAATCTTTATGGACAGTACTTTTAGAAACGCCAAATTCCTTCGCAATCACGCGAACAGTTTTCCTCGTCTCCACGATATACTTTCCAATCTTGATAGTACGTTCTTTGATGTAATCGTGCACACCACTCGACCTCCCTAAAATGGATGTGAGAAGTGTGAAATGAGACTCGCATACTTAATTACAGCAGCCATTTTCCGCGTAGCTGAATGTATAATAGCACCATTGCTGCGTTTACGAAAAATATTCACGATCCCTCACCTCATACACTCTCTTTGTTAGGTTTGTAACATTTTATTAGCTTGGATGAAGATATATGCTAAAAAGTCAAGAGGGACAAGGGATTTGTGCGAATTTTTTTATAAATTGCGGTTTTAAAGGCAGAAATTCGGGTTATTGCATCCGAAAATATGTGGAAAGAAATGAACTTTGGAGAAATTTAAATCAATTAGAATGTTTCATTGCTTTCGTTATTTCCCAAGAAATTTGTCGATTTAGGCCAGGGGACTGAACGTAAAACAAAAAAAATAGTCTATCCCTATTGGATAGACAATCTATATGTTGTAGCTTATTAAGCGTTTTTTGTGCTGATTGAAGCTTCAGATTGGTCTTGTGAATTCCCTTTTTCTGATCCTTCTTTACCAGCGTCTTCTTTTTCTTTGTCTTCTTCAGCACCTTTTTTGTCTTCAGTGCCTTTTTCAGCGTCTTCTTTTTCTTGTTCAGTGCCTTTTTCTTCTTCAGCACCTTTTTCTTCGCCTTCAGTACCTTCTTCTTCTTTAACTGGCTGTTCTTTTACAGGCTCAGCTTCTTTTTCAACATTCACGTCGTTTAAAGAAGTAAGTGGTTTGTCCATGAAGTCTAATGGATTGACTGCAACGCCATCTTTGCGGATTTCAAAGTGAACATGTACGCCATCTTCTTCTTGGATCAGGCTTTTTCCAGCTTGTCCGATGATTTCGTTTTGCTCAACTTCGTCACCAGCTGCAACCATCATGCTTGCTAAAGATTGGTAAACTGTTGTCACGCCATCTTTGTGCTCGATTTCAATGACATTTCCAAGTAATGGATCTTTTTCAGCTTTCGTAACAGTTCCGCTTAGTGAAGCTGCAACTTCGAATTCCTTGCCATCTTCTTTTGCCAAGTCAATTCCTTTGCTAGGCTCGTACGTATTATTATAGGAAACGAGTGCTGCTTCTTGCTCTGCTGCTGTTGCATCTTTTTCATAGAACTTGCGGATAACTGATACTGCGTCTGAATCAACTGCCGGCATTGCGAAATTTTCTACAGCTGAGTTTACTTCTTGAGTCGGCTCATCTTGATAAGATGTTCCTTGGTCAATCGGATCATTTGCTGAATCTCCATTGCCTAAAGCCTGATACCATAACACGGCTGTCAAAATCAATGCTGCACTTACTAAGTAGATTGCTGGGAATACCCAACGCTTTCTGAAGAATTGTTGCATTTTCGAGTTTTGAGAAGTACGTTTAGTTTCTTCCTCTCTCATTCTATCATCACCTCAGCAATCATTCTGAACAAAATTCTGAAAATATATACACCTCTATCAAAAAAAGTTAAAAACTTATTTTCTGCTTCCCTTAATAAAATTATGTATAGATTCTAAAAATTTTATTTCAGTCATGGTATACTATGTTCCATCAGCAACCTGAAGGAGCACGATAATGAAGAAACCCATCCTTAAATGGATGCTGACTCTGGCACCCATTCTTTATATGATTCTCATATGGATTCTATCAAGCCTGCCTGCAGATGCGATTATCAACACGCCTTTTTCATTTGACCGCTTAATGAAGGAATCGCTTCACTTGATTGAGTTCGGCATTCTCTATTGGCTGATTGCATTGGCGTTTGCGGCTCATCAAAGCTGGACCATGAAAGCAAGTATCCTTGCAGCCATCGTTTCCATTCTATATGGGGCAACAGATGAAATTCATCAATACTTTGTTCCGTACCGGTCTGCAACAGTTATTGATTTAGTAAAGGATGCTATTGGCGTTCTTGTATCTTTTTATATTATGAAGGTGACGTATTTTGCAAAACGCCCTTCTTTTATAACCTCTATTTTTCAAAAGTTAAATGATGCGGAGTGATCAGCTATGAGTTTACCTATTCGAAAAGCCGTGATCGGCGACCTGCCTGCCATCGTTGAGATTTATAACTCCACGATAGAAAGCAGAGCCGTTACGGCAGACTTAACACCTGTTACCGTTGCAGATCGCGCGGGCTGGTTTCATCAGCACACAGATCAGCGTCCTCTTTGGGTCATGGAAGACGGAGATCAAATTGTTGCCTGGCTGAGCTTTGAATCCTTCTACGGCAGAGCTGCCTACCAATATACTGCAGAGGTCAGCATTTATATTGATCAGAACGTGCGCGGCAAAGGAATCGGCACCACGTTCGTGCAGGCGGCGATTGATGCTTGCCCTGAGCTTGGCATTAAAACGCTGCTCGGCTTTGTCTTTGGCCATAACGAAGCAAGTCTGCGCCTATTTAAACGCTTCGGCTTTGAGCAGTGGGCGAACATGCCTGGTATCGCGGAGCTTGATGGCATTGAACGTGATTTGGTGATTGTCGGGAAAAGAGTAGCAGAATAACGTAAAAACGAGCTTGGGCGACTTCAAGCTCGTTTTTTTGTTGCTCTAATCCATTTATTTTGATGGTGTCCTCTAATTTTATCTTCCATTTTATACCATTCGATTGTGCTTTCGATATAAATTTTACCGACAAGTGACTCCAACCTGAAATAAGTGCTTCATAACGGGTGTATAGAGCAGGAAAATGCACTCCACCCTGAAAGTGCGTCAAAACGGATGCATGGAGCAGGAAAATCGGCTCCTCCCTGAAATAAGTGCGCCATAACGGGTGCATGAAGCAGGAAAATCGTCTTCACCCTGAAATAAGTGCTTCATAACGGGTGTATGGAGCAGGAAAATCGTCTTTACCCTGAAATAAGTGCGCCATAACGGGTGCATGAAGCAGGAAAATCGGCTCCTCCCTGAAATAAGTGCTTCATAACGGGTGTATGGAGCAGGAAAATCGTCTTTACCTTGAAATAAGTGCGCCATAACGGGTGCATGAAGCAGGAAAATCGTCTTCACCCTGAAATAAGTGCTTCATAACGGGTGTATGGAGCAGGAAAATTGTCTTTACCCTGAAATAAGTGCGCCATAACGGGTGTATGGAGCAGGAAAATCGTCTTTACCCTGAAATAAGTGCTTCATAACGGATGCATGGAGCAGGAAAATCGGCTCCTCCCTGAAATAAGTGCTTCATAACGGGTGTATGGAGCAGGAAAATTGTCTTTACCCTGAAATAAGTGCGCCATAACGGGTGCATGGAGCAGGAAAATTGTCTTTACCCTGAAATAAGTGCTTCATAACGAGTGCATGGAGCAGGAAAATATCGATTTACTTTCCAAAAGTTTACTTTTACTTTCCGAAATGCCATTCTTACTGGCGAAAATAGGAAAAATACTTTCCAATTTGAAAGAAATACTTTCCTTTTTCCAATCATCTCCTAAACTAAGACACAAAAAGAGCGCAGGAAAAAAACTTCCCTGCGCTCTTTTTTAATTCCGGGCCGTAAACTGAGTAACAAACGGCTCAACATTCGCCACTTGTGCTCCCTGGTAGTAGTAGCTGACAATGTCTTTGTATTTTTTTCCGTCCTGCGCCATGAAATTGGCTCCGTATTGGCTCATGCCGACACCGTGGCCGAAGCCTTTTGTGGTGATGAGGACTTGATCACCTTTAAGCTGCCATGTGAAGTCGCTTGAGCGGAGACCCAGCTTTTCACGGATATCTCGGCCGTTCAGTTTTTTCCCGTTGATGTCGACTTGAGCTACTCGTTTCCCTGAGGTTCGTTCAATGACTTTCCCTACTTCTCCGTCTGAATCGAGTTTCACTCCAAGTTTTTTCTCGAAATCGCTCACTTTGATGGCGATTTGGTCATAGTATTTCGGTGATTTTTCGTCCCATGGACTTTCCACGCTCTTTAAATAAGGCAGGGATGCTGCCCAATAGTCTTCGGAGTTTTCGGTGTATCCGTTGCTTGTTGAGAAAAAGGAGGCTTCAATTGGTTTGTTTTCATATGTTAAGATTTGACCTTGTGTAGTGGCGACTGCATTGTACACCTTTTTGATTTTCCAATCATAGTCCTTACCCCATTGCCTTTTCAGCTCTGCATCACTTTTGAAGACCTGATGAGCTGTCGTGTCACTGACGACTGCACCGGCTGGAACACTTATCGTTTGTTCGCTCATTAATTGCTTTACAATATAAGTCCGGGCTGCCAGTGCCTGGGCTTTCAGCGCTTCGTCTTCAAAATCTGCAGGCATTTCTGAGGCAACGACACCGATGACGTATTCTTCTAATGGAATGTTCTCGATTTTTTCCGCACCGCTCCGATAGACCGGTACATCAATAATTGATTTGGCAAGCATGACTTGTTCATCCTTTTTGGCTTGAAGGTCTTCTGATAGTTCACCTTTGGTCTGGTTCATAAAAGGTGCGACTAACAATGTCGGGATCATTAATATGATAAGAAATAATCCGACAAGAACTAAAAGTATTGGTTTCAAAGATTTCATCTAAGAGCCTCCATATCCGATATGTCGTTTACCGTCTCTACTCAATACTATGGAGGTGGACAACCATTTATGACTGAAAAACTCTTAAATCTGAAGAATTCCCTTTTGCTTTCACTGTCTATTTCTACATTTTCCGCCGATTTCCTTCGACAATTTGCACGTGTTTTGAATAAGCAAAAATGATTTTTATTAAAATGATTCCTGCTAATGCCCCTGTCAGGTCGTAGATCATATCCACAATCCTGCCGCTGCGCATAGCATATAGCTGAAGAATTTCTGAGGATACAGCGAGAAATACTGCCCATAAAATCGCTGTACGCATCCGGTACATATAAGTCATGATAAGCGTAAAAAAGAAAAAGAAAAAGGCGTGCCCAATTTTTGTGACAACATAAAACTTACTGTGCAGGGCTATATCATGATAGAGAAACAAGTCGGAAAAATCGGGGTCTCTCCGAATGGTGAGACCGATATAATCTCCCGTCAGCAAAGACAGTAAATCACTCGTAAACGAGAACAATGAAAATGCGATGATCAAAAATAAAGCCGTTAAGAATTTCATGAAAACCCTCCTTCGCATTCATCGTCGTCAATTGCCGGGTATTTTATGCAAAAAAATAGGATATCTGATGTATAAATCATAGTAGAAACAGCAACACTAATAAAGTATTTTTATTTTGGACAATATAAAAAGAAGCTGGAATCCGAGGACTCCAACTTCTTTAGATGTACGTATGTTTAAGCGTTCATGTCGCTTACAGCCTGCTCGGATTTAATCGTAGTTTCTTCAGTGATGCGTTCGATGTCAGCACCGATTGAAGCAAGTTTGCCGTGGAAGTCAACGTATCCGCGGTCTACGTGCTTAAGCTCGGTTACACGAGTGTAGCCGTCTGCAACTAAACCTGCAAGTACAAGTGCTGCACCAGCGCGCAAGTCTGTTGCTGCCACTTCTGCACCTTGCATATTAACTGGACCGTTGATGATGACAGATCGGCCCTCAATCTTAATATCCCCATTCATGCGGCGGAATTCTTCCACGTGCATGAAACGGTTTTCGAAAACAGTTTCCGTGATCATAGAAGTTCCTTCAGCTTTCAACAGCAATGCCATCATTTGAGATTGCATATCTGTCGGGAAGCCTGGATGCGGCATTGTTTTGATGTCAATGGACTTGAGTTTTTCTGGTCCAATGACACGAAGTCCGTCTTCTTCTTCAGAAATCTGAACGCCCATTTCTTCCATTTTCGCGATCAAAGAAGTTAAGTGTTCCGGCACAGCGCCGCGAACCAATACATTTCCGCCTGTAATAGCAGCTGCAACCATGAAAGTTCCAGCTTCAATGCGGTCAGGAATGATATGATGCTTAACGCCTTTAAGTGTTTCTACACCTTCAATGCGAATCGTTCCAGTTCCGGCTCCGCGAACTTTGCCGCCCATTGCATTAATGTAATTGGCAAGGTCAACGATTTCCGGTTCTTTTGCTACGTTCTCAAGGACAGTTGTGCCTTCTGCAAGAGCCGCAGCCATAATAATATTTTCAGTTGCTCCAACGCTTGGGAAATCCAAGTAGATTTTTGCCCCGCGAAGTCTTCCTGAGACTTCAGCGTCGATAAATCCGTTCCCAACCTTAATGGTAGCTCCCATAGCTTCGAAGCCTTTTAAATGTTGATCAATTGGTCGTGATCCAATCGCACAGCCGCCTGGCAATGCCACACGTGCACGGCCATTTCTGGCAAGTAATGGACCCATAACTAAAACAGAAGCACGCATTTTGCGTACATATTCGAAAGGAGCTTCCATATTTAGCTCTTTAGATGCATCTACAAACACTTGGTTATTTTCAAAGTGTACTTCTGCACCTAAATGGCGCAGCACTTCATTGATTGTATACACATCGGAGAGCGTAGGCACATCACAAATTATGCTTTTTTGTTCACTGGCTAATAAAGATGCAGCGATTACTGGTAAAACGGCATTTTTAGCACCTTCTACTTTAACAGTACCGTTTAACTTACGACCGCCGCGGACGATGATTTTTTCCAAGGTCTTCCCCTCCGCGTCCCAATTTCTATATATTAATATTCAGACGTTATGATTGGTGTTCCTACTGTAACGCTAGTATTACTGCCCAATCCTGCGCCTCTGAGCGCAATTTGAATATTCATGCTGCCTTCATCTGTTGGAATCAGGTGATCCCAATCTGACGTACGTGCGGACACAGATATGAACGAATCTTCTTTAAGCTGTTCAACTGGCACCGCGTTAAATTGTTTGAGCAAACCATTTACCTTCAATTGCAAAACACTACTCATCTTATCATCAAGCTGGCCATTTACACAAGTGAAAATTGTAGGATTTTCATGGAAAATGTCGAAGCTACGAGCTTGCGCATACTCATGTAGCTGAATCCAATTTTTCCCTGAACCTTCCCCGCTGAGCTCATACAAGATATACGATTGTTTTTGTCCGTTTGTGTCGGTTGACTGAATTTGAAGCTTTTCTGTAAAACCCATCTTCTTGTTAAAAAAGATTCCCGATGCTTTATGTAGCTTGCCATCCACACTTTCATTCGACCACTTATAATGACGAAATTGAGTTTGCAAAAGTTTCGTTAATTCTTCAAAAGACTGATTCTCTGCTGAAATCATTTCCTTTGAAAATAAAGACCACTTTTTAACATCAATTCCCTGTGCTTCCATGCCTTCTACAATGGTTCCAAGTTCTGCTTCCTTCTTGTCAGACCCAATAGCTTGTGCAACAACCGCACCTGTAAGAAATAATAAAAAGATAATAATTGCCAGACTGACTTTTTTCATCGTAATCCACGTCCTCTCTCCTTAGTAACATTGTTACCGTTTGAGAAGGGCGTATACGTGGAAAAAGTCGTCATTGTTAGACAATCTCTGGGCTGTTCTCTGGTAATCTGTAGGTCATATTCCCCTGTTCTTTATTAGTTAAACGTTAATCAGAAAAGAGGAATCGCCTTGGCCAGCTCAGGCAGACAGATAAGGTTCCGGCAGAAACGTCAGGTTTTGACTTTTTTGGCGGAGCCGTTCTGGCCGAGGATCTAGACGCTGCAGCTCTGCTTCAATACTCAAAATCAATTTATAACTTCCTTTAATTTAAAAAGCTGATGCCTTTTGCTGACTGAAAAGTTCATTAAAATAAAAAAGGCAGCTGGCGGGACCATATTAAATAATCAAGAAAAAAGTTGCTTACAGCGCCTGAAATGGCGATCGTGAGAAGGATCATCAGCGCACGCGCTTGCATGACCTTTCCTTTTTTCATGGCTTTTTCAATATGCAGCGCCTGCAGTGCCCACCATGTAACCGGAATGAATACAAGATGTGACAAAAGGCCAAGTAATGCTTGCTGATTAAAATCAAGCATAGGTTTTAACAACTCCTATATGTAGCTATTCTTATAGCAAGCATAGCACTTTTTACGAAAACAAAAAAAGAAGAGGCTTTTACACCTCTTCCATTATATAAAATTCTGCCGGCACTTTGATGGTTTTTTTGTAAAGATTAGTGGCAAATTTATGAAATATTTAAATTCAGAAAATCAAAAGCCGCACCTGGGAAAATCCCAAGCAGCACGGTTGCAATCATACAGATGATGGTCACGATCAGAAGCGGTGCACTCCATTTAAATGGCTCCTCGGTTTCTTTTTTCCTGAAAAAGACCTGAGTGAGAATGCCGAAGTAATAAAAGTACGAGACAACGGTAGTCGCAATCATGATGGATGCAAGAACAATCTGCGGCGTGCTGTTGGTAAATGCATTCATGAAGATGGTGATTTTCCCGATAAAGCCTGCCGTACCAGGGAGTCCGGCAAGCGATAACAAAAAGATGGTGACGGCGATTGCTGCTAGCGGTGAACGGTGATACAGACCTGCAAAGGCTGTGACATCCTCTGAGCCTGTTTTTCTTCCGACTGCCTGGACAATCGCAAAAGCGCCGAGATTCATGATGACGTACGATAATAAATAAAACCAGATGGCGTCAAAGTAAAAGTAGCCGCCGAATGACACGAAGCCGACAAGCACATATCCAGCATGTGCAATGGACGAATACGCAAGCAGGCGTTTGATGTTTTTCTGCCTCAGGGCGACCGTATTGCCGACGATCATCGTAATCGCAGCTAAAATGGCGATAAAGCCTTGATAGACCACTAGTATTGATTGCATACCGTCTTCATCCGGAATGTTTCCAAAGACAGACAGACATAATCTGAGGATGATAATAAAACCGGCTGTTTTTGAAACGGCACTCAGAAAAGCTGTGACAGGTGTCGGTGCCCCTTCGTATACATCCGGTGCCCACATGTGAAAAGGAACCGTTGCGATCTTAAAGGATAAACCGACAAAAATGAGCAAGAAAGAGATTCCCGAGATATAGAGATAGCCTGATTCTGTTAAGGCATTCAGCTGCGGAATCATTTCTGTCAGACTTGTTGTGCCAGTCAGACCATACATATAGCTCATCCCGAATAAGGTAATGGCCGTTGAGATACCGCCGTTTATCACATATTTCAGGGCAGATTCATTTGATTGCAGATTTTTCTTGCGTAATCCAGCAAGTATATAAGAAGAAATGGACAGCAGCTCAAGCCCGACAAATAAGGTGATTAAATCCCGGCTTGATGCCATCATCATGGCTCCAAGAAGCGCTGCTAGCAGCAAGTAATAGAATTCTCCCCGCTCTTTCAAGCCTTCCTGGGGTTCATAATCAATTGCCAGCAGGAAAATAATCGCTGCTCCAAGCAGTAAGATGAATTTGAACGCTTTTGCAAAGGAATCCAGAACAAAGGTGTCATAAAGAATAACTGCGTCCTTTGCACCAATCATGAAAGCAAGACTTATTACTGCAGCCGCAATACCGGCAAAACCTATCCATCCGAGCCATTTACGGCTTTTGCCGTCTCCCATAAAAAGATCAATAATAGACAGCAGCAGTGCCGTCCCGAGAATGATGAACTCCGGTGTCATGACACTCCATTTATAGCTGAGCAAGGTTTCCATATCCATTGTTCATCACCCCCCTATCCCTTTCATGATGGTTTCAATTGTCAGCTGCAGTGGAACGGAAAGTCCATTCGGATAGACACCAATCAAAATAATGAAAAACAGCAGCACGAGTACCGGGATAATCTCATACCACTTCATATCAACGTGCACATGCTCTGATTTTTTTTCGGCTCCAAAGGTAATTGAAAGAACAGCCCTCAAAAGATAAGCGGCGGTCAAAATGATGCCGATTGCCCCGATTGCCCCAAGCTCCGGATGCTGATCGAAGACCCCCATGAACGCCGTCAGTTCACTGATGAAACCGGACATTCCCGGCAATCCAAGCGAAGCCATTGCACCTGCCAATAAAAAGCCTGTAGCAAGCGGCATGGCTTTCGATAAGCCTGAAAGCTGATCCAATTGAGTTGTTTGAGTTCGTTCGATTAATACTCCCACTAAGAAGAACAGCAGCGCAGAAATTAGTCCGTGTGAAACGACCTGAAAGATCGCCCCCTGTATACCAGCTTCATTTAGTGCACCAAGTCCGATGAGCACGATGCCCATATGTGAAATACTCGAATAGGCAAGCACCATTCTGAATTCATTTTGAATGAGCGCCAAAAAGGCTCCATACAGTAGATTCACAAGCCCAAGTATGATTAAAATGGTGCTTAGCTTTGAAAATTCGTTTGGGAATAAGCCAAGGCCGAATTTAATTAAACCGAATGCACCTATTTTCAGAAGAATTCCTGAATGAAGCATGACAATGGGCGGCGGAGCCTGAACATGCACTCTCAGCATCCACGTATGCAGCGGGAAGATTGGAAGCTTCACTCCAAATGCAATGATGAGAGCAATCATTAATCCAAGCTTAAAATCCTCTGAGATTGGCCCGATCAGCTGAACGTCAGGCGTATTCAGCAATTGGCTCAGCAGGGCAAGATTAGTTGTCCCTGTTTTTGAAAAGAGCAGGATGATCACAATCAGCAGAATAGCCGACCCAAATCCGTTATAAAGCAAAAATTGATAAGCTGCTTTTTCACGGGCCATGAAGCCCCATTTTCCAATAAGGAAAAACATCGGAATCAGCGTAATTTCAAAAAAGATGAAGAAAAGAATCAGATTCTGTGCCATAAAGACGCCGAGCATGCCGACTTCAAGAAGAAGCAGAAGCATAAAGTAGCTTTTCCAGTTCTTTTTAATGGAAAAAGAGGCCGCTGCAGCGAGAGCCGCAAGAATTGATGTGAGCAGAACCATAATCAGCGAAAAGCCGTCCATAGCAAGCTCGTAATCAACTGTAAACACGCCAGGCTGCATGTCATGGTATTGCCCAAACGCAATCCATTCGTGATTCTCGGCAAATCGGGCGAGGTCATTGCCTATCTGATATTGTGCAAACATGATTCCAGATAAAAGGACAGCAGGCAAAGTCGCAAGAAACCCGACAAGTTTTAACGATGATTCCTGGTCTTTTTTCATAAAAGCAAGAACGATGATTCCAAGTACAGGCGAGAAAACAAGGGCCGTGAGCAGAATGGATGTCATAAGAAGTTCCCCCCTGTTACTGCATATAGAACAAGTAAAATAGCGAGTCCGACAAAAGCAACGGTTCCATACATCTGCACCTGCCCGTTCTGCATTTTCGATCCCAAGGCTCCTGCTGACCGGACAATCCCTGCCACTCCTTTTACAGCACCCTCAACCAAGAATTTTTCGAGGTACTTGCAGAAGACGCTGATTGTATTCGTGAGCCATATGATCGTCATTCCGTAGAGTTCATCAATGAAATATTTGTTTTTAAGCACTGAATGAATCATTGGCACCCGCGATCTTATTTTTTCAGGAGAGATCGATTGTTTGCTGTACATCATGTAAGCAAGCAAGATGCCAAGCAGAGAAACAGCGGTTGCCGCGAACATAATCCACATTGGCCCTTCAATGTGGCCGTGCCCAAGCTGCGGCGAACCTTCCGTCAGCCAGTCTCCAAGAAATGTGCCGAACCAGGGCGTGTTGCTGTAGCCTGAAAAAATGGCGAGCGCGGCTAGGATACTCATTGGAATCAGCATATTGGACGGGGATTCTTTTACTCTTGAAAGCTCTGTTTTCGGACGTCCGGTGAAAACGAGAAAGAAGAGCCGGAACATATAAAAGGCGGTGAAGAAGGCGGCAATCAGTGCCAGCCAGAAAAGGACAGGATTTCCATGTGTCCACGCCGCAATCAGGATTTCATCTTTACTGAAAAATCCTGAGAAGAGCGGGACACCGCTTATAGCAAGCGTCCCGATTAGAAACAGCGGTCCCGTGAACTTCAGCTTTTTCCACAAGCCGCCCATCTCATCAATGTTTTGTGTATGAACAGCATGAATCACACTGCCCGCTGCGAGAAACAGCAGGGCTTTAAAAAAGGCATGTGTCATTAAATGGAAAACACCGGCGACATAGCCTGCAGAACCAAGGGCAAGCATCATGTAGCCAAGCTGACTGACAGTAGAATACGCAAGCACGCGTTTGATGTCTTTTTGCACAAGCCCGATGCTTGCAGCAAAAATAGCCGTGAAGGCTCCAATTGCTGCGACAACCTGAAGGGCCGTTTCACTTGCGGCAAATAGCGGATACATGAGAGCCACTAAATAAACACCGGCCGCTACCATTGTCGCCGCATGAATGAGGGCAGAAACAGGCGTCGGACCTTCCATCGCATCCGGAAGCCAGGAATGGAGCGGAAACTGACCTGATTTTCCAATCGCCCCGATGAAGATTAAAAGACTGATCAGGGTGATCAAATCAAGCGGCACCTTGCCATCTGCGACACTTGCAAAGATCTGGTCATATTCGAAGCTGCCAACCTGCCAAAAGAGCAGGAGCATGCCGATGAACAGACCGACATCCCCGATTCTGGTCATGATAAAGGCTTTTTTTGCAGCTGCCTTTGCTTCTTCTTTATAAAAATAAAAACCGATCAATAAGAATGATCCGACTCCGACGAGTTCCCAGAAGATATAGAGCTGAAGCAGGTTTGTCGTCATGACAAGTCCGAGCATGCTGAAGGTAAATAAACCGAGATACGCATAAAAAACAGGAAAGCGTTCGTCCCCATGCATATATCCTTTTGAATATATATGTACAGCCAAGCTTACAAGCGAAACGATCACCAGCATTAAGGCATTTAATTGATTGATTTCAAAGCCCGCTGTCAGCTCAAAATCGCCAATTGTGAGCCACACGGTTTCCGCTTTAAAGGTTGGCTGTGTAAATCGCTCGAACAATACAGCGAGCGAGCCCGCAAATGCGAAAAGCATAAGAGTGCTCCCGACATTAGCGCTGCCCTCCCTCAGACGTTTGCCGAACAGGAGCAGCACGAGGAATGAGACAAGCGGGAACAGCGGGATCATCCAGGCATATGGCATCATTGTATTCCATCCCCTTCTTGTTTAGAGGTTTTAGTGCTTCATAGAATGATAGTCGTCAATATTGACAGATCTACGGTTGCGGTACAGGGCAAATAGGATGGCAAGTCCAACGGCCGCCTCTGCTGCTGCGATCGTGATCGTAAAAAGAGAAAAAACCTGCCCGGTAATGTCCGGAACGACTCCGTATTTGCTGAATGCAACCAGATTAATGTTGGCAGCATTCAGCATAAGTTCGATCGAAATAAGCACGATGACCGTATTACGTTTCGTAAGGGCTCCGTACAGACCGATGCAAAAAAGAATCATCGCGAGAACAAGAAAGGCGGATAATGGAATCGAGCTCATTTTTTCTCCTCCTCCTTCTCATCTTTTTTCGCCAGTATGATGGCACCGACCAGTGCGACAAGCAATAAAACAGATGTAAGCTCAAATGGAATGACGAAATGTGAATAAAGGGAGATTCCGATTTGCTCCGTATTTTTCACATGCAGATTGGCAGTCGGCTCACCGAGCTTTAGATCATAGATTCCAAGATACATCACGAGCGCAAACGCAGCGATTCCAAGAAATGTAATGAGCTTTCTTCCGTTGCCCGCTGTGGATTGTTCCTCGTCCTCATGACGCGTGAGCATAATGCCAAACAGCATGATGATCGTTATTGCACCCGAGTAGATTAAGATTTGGACAGCTGCGACAAATTCGGCGGAGAGAAGAACATATAAACCGGCAATACTCACGAACGTAAACACCAGCGATACGACCATATGAACCACTTTTGTCACATTCAGCATGAGAATGCCGCCCCCGATTGCCACCATTGCGAGTCCGACAAAGGCTACATACTCTCCGGTTATACTCACACCTTATTCTCCTCCCTGATGTTCTCATCATTTTCATCCAGCCACTCGAGATTTTTAAAAAGCTGATCGCGGCTGTACTCCGCAAGCTCAAAGTTATTCGTCATAACGATTGCCTCTGTCGGGCAAACCTCTGTGCAGAGATCGCACAAGATGCAAATTTCAAAGTTGATATCATACGTATCAATGATTTTCCCTTTTTTCGCCGGATCCGGATGTTTCTTGCCTGTCAGCTCAATGCAATCCGTCGGACAGATATTCGCACACTGATTGCAGACAATGCACTTCTCCGGATAAAACTTCTGAATGCCCCGGAACCTGTCAGGCAGAGCCAGTGCATCATTCGGGTAATCATACGTCACTTTTTTCTTCGTCAAGTTGTTCAGGGTATACGTTAAACCTTTTGCTAAACCTCGCATGCTCTCACCCCTTGATTTTGTGAGGATCCTGCCGGTGTGCCGGCTTTAGGCCTGGCTGCGGCAGGTGTTTCTTGCTTTTACTTGCCGATTGCGGCTGCTTACTGTCCAGAATGCTTCTTTTACTAGCCAAAATCCGGGATTTACTTGCCGAAATGGCGAATTTACTTTCTATTTTCCAGCTGTCTCCTATTTAAAGAAAATCTCCTTCACAATCGCCGTTATGAATATATTCGCGAGTGCGACCGGGAGCAGCACTTTCCATCCGAATTCCATCAGCTGATCGGCACGGATCCGCGGGAATGTGACGCGGAACCAGATGAGTGTGAAGATGACCACACTGAATTTGAGGCCGAACCAGATTGCGCCAGGGATGAAATCAAGAAATGCAACCGGATGCCAGCCGCCTAAAAATAAAACCGTTGTTAAGGAAGCCATAGCGAAAAAATACACATATTCCGACAGCATGAAGAATGCCCAGCGGAAGCCGGAATACTCGACATGATAACCGGCAACAAGCTCTGATTCCGCTTCAGGCAAGTCAAACGGGGTTCTGTTTAACTCTGCCACAGAAGCAATCAGGAAAATTAGAAACCCGATCGGCTGGAGGAAAATAAACCAGACGTCCTCTTGTGCATCTACAATCGTATTTAAGTTCAGACTCCCTGATAACAGGACAACCCCGATGACCGACATGACAAGAGGGATTTCATAGGAAATCATTTGCGCCGCTGCGCGCATCCCGCCGAGCAGAGAGTATTTGTTATTCGAAGCCCATCCTCCTGTTACAATGCCAATCGTGGTTAAACCCGATATGGCGATGTAAAAAAGCAGCCCGACACCTAAATCTGCAAACTGAAAAGCGTCAGTAAACGGAATCGTTGATAGAACGATGAAAGCCGGAGCAAAAGCGATGACAGGAGCGAGAATAAACAATGGTCTGTCAGCAAGCTTCGGAATCGTGTCTTCTTTTATCAGAAGCTTTAAAACATCTGCCACAGTCTGCAGCAGACCCCATTTGCCCCCTACCTGGTTAGGGCCGATCCGTCCCTGCATAAATCCCATCACTTTGCGCTCTGCCAGAATGCCATAGGTGACGAAACCAAGGACGACGAACAGAAATGCTGTTGCAAGCCCAAAGAATATCGCAAAGTTGCCTATGCCCGGCGATGATTGAAGCAAGCCTTCCACCATTATCCGTCCACCTCCCCAAGGACAATGTCAATGGCACCGAGAATGGTAATGAGGTTTGCCATGTTTTCTCCTTCCAAAAGCTTTGGCAGGATCTGCAGATTGTAAAAGGAAGGACGCCTGAACTTCAGACGGTATGGCTCTTTTTTTCCTTCACTTGCAATGTAGCAGCCGATTTCACCGCGTGGAGATTCAATCCGTACATAAGCCTCTCCTTTTGGTGCTTTAATGATTTTTGGCACTTTTGCGATGATCGGTCCCTCAGCAGGGAATTGTTCAACAGCCTGCTCTAAGATTTTCAAGGATTCCTCAATCTCTTCCATGCGGCATTCGTAGCGGGCGAAAGCATCACCTTTTGTCCGGACAGGCACGTCAAAATCAAATCGGTCGTATATCGAGTATGGTTCATCCTTGCGAAGGTCCCATTTCACTCCAGTACAGCGCAGATTTGCCCCGCTTAAGGAGTAAGCAAGCGCCTCTTCTTTTGTGTAAATGCCGACCCCTTTTACACGATTTAAGAAGATTTCATTTCCTGACACGAGATCATGATAGCCTTTCAGCTGCTCTCTCATATAAGGAATAAATTCTGCAACCTTTTCAATCCAGCCCTCAGGCGCATCCCACTTCACGCCGCCTACCCTCATGTAATTGAAGGTGAGCCTCGCTCCTGAAAGCTCCGTCAGCAAATTAATAATCATTTCCCGCTCGCGGAAGGCATATAAAAATGGACTTACTGCTCCAATATCAAGCAAATAGGTGCCCCACCAGACGAGGTGGCTTGCTACTCTTCCAAGCTCCATCGCAATCACCCTTAAATACTCGCCCCGTTCAGGGACCTGAATACCTGTCATCGTTTCCACAGCATGACAAATCACATAATTGTTTGTCATGGCAGAAAGATAATCCATACGGTCTGTATAAGGAATGATTTGTGTGTATTGCAGGTTTTCTGCAAGCTTTTCGGTGCCTCTATGTAAATAGCCGATAACCGGTGTAGCTTCTTTAATGATTTCTCCGTCAATTTTGATCACCAGCCGGAACACGCCATGTGTGCTCGGATGCTGCGGTCCGACATTCAGGAGCATTTCTTCTGTCCGTATCAAAAGCTACACCTCCACATCATAGGGTTCATAATCTTTGCGAAGAGGATGCCCGACCCAATCATCCGGCATCATAATTCTTGTCAGGTTCGGGTGGCCGGTAAAATGAATCCCAAGCAAATCAAATGCTTCGCGCTCAGGCCAATCCGCTCCTTTCCAAAGCGGTTCAAGGGAATCAATTTCAGGCTTGTCGCGGTCAAGCTTTACTTTCAGCACAACTGTATGGCGGTGGACGTAGGAAAAAAGATAAACGTACATTTCCATATGTGTTTCAAAATCAGTGCCATGCAATTCAGAGACGTAATCAAATGCCAATTCTTCCTGTTCTTTTAAAAACTTGGCGATGGTAAAATAGGATTCTTTCTTTGCAACAAGTGTCGGATTATCTTTAGACAGCCTATTAATATAGGATTCTTCTAAAACTTCTTTGCCGAGATGCTCCTCGATTACTTTTACATATTTTTCTAAAATGGGCTCATTTGGTGAAGGTTCTTCTTGTTGAGGCTGCTCTTCTGGAGTGAGTTTCTTCGCTTTTGCTGCAGCTGCTGCTTTTGCTTTTGCGGCTGCGATGGCCTTTGCCTTTTCTTTAGCCAACTCGTCATCTGAAAGATTTTCACGGGAAGCCTTTGCTTTCGCGGCTGCTGCGGCTTTTGCCTTTGCGACAGCTGCTGCTTTTTGCTTGGCTACATCATCTGCCGGAGCACCTTCTGATTTTGCTTTTTGCTTCGCGAGGGCTGCCGCCTTTGCTTTTGCGGCTGCGACTGCTTTTTGTTTCGCAAGTGCAAGGTCATCTGCTGATTCGTTGCCAGCTCCCTCCGCTTGCTTCGCTTTCTGTTTTGCCAATGCTGCTGCTTTCGCTTTTGCGGCTGCGACTGCTTTTTGTTTCGCAAGTGCAAAGTCATCTGATGTTTCGTTGCCGGCTCCCTCCGCTTGCTTCGCTTTCTGTTTTGCAAGTGCTGCTGCCTTCGCTTTTGCGGCCGCTGCCGCTTTCTGTTTCGCGAGAGCTGCCTCATCTGCCGGTTCAGCTGTTTCCTTTGCCTTTTGCTTTGCAAGTGCAGCGGCTTTCGCTTTTGCCGCAGCTGCTGCTTTTTGCTTCGCGAGGTTAGCGTCATCTATCGTTTCATTCGCTTTAGCTTCCTGCGCTTTTTGTTTCGCAAGGGCCGCGGCCTTTGCTTTTGCAGCAGCTGCCGCCTTCTGTTTCGCAAGCTCTGTGCTGTCTGTAGGTATGTTTACTTGATTTGCCTGCTTTTCAGCCAGCTTTTTCAGGGCAGCTTCCTTTGCCTTTTGAGCGGCCTCACGTTTTAGCTGCTGGATGTCTTTCTCATCGCTCATGGATTATTTCACTCCCTGTTTTCGCCTCATAACGGATTTTTTCTTTCAGCTTGTTAATTCCGTAGATAAGAGCGGCAGGATTAGGAGGACATCCAGGAATGTACACATCAACCGGCACAATCTGGTCGACTCCTTTTACAACTGCGTATGATTTAATATAGGGACCTCCTGCTGTTGCACAAGAGCCCATGGCAATGACCCATTTCGGTTCAGGCATTTGATCGTAGAGGCGCTTTAGAACCGGAGCCATTTTTTTCGTCACTGTTCCTGAGACGATCATGACATCGGACTGGCGGGGTGATGTCCGGAAAAAGGATCCGAATCGGTCCAAATCGTAGTGGGACGAACCGACACCCATCATTTCAATTGCACAGCAGGCAAGCCCGAAAGTCAGCGGCCACAAGGAATTGCTTCTCGCCCAGCCCTTCAGCTCTTCAAGCGTTGTTAAAAAGACGCTGCGCTTCAGTTCTTCCATTTCATCCTGAGGTATATTCGTTACATTTAAGTCCATTTCAGCACCTTCTTCTTCCATGCGTAGACTAGCCCGATGACGAGCATGATGACAAAAATGAGCATTTCAATGAGGGCAAACACGCCTAACTTCTCATATGCGACTGCCCACGGATATAAAAACACGGTTTCAACGTCAAAAATGACAAACAGGAGACCAAACATATAATAGCGGACATTAAACTGCACGCGTGAATCATGGTATGGATCAATTCCGCTTTCGTATGTGGTTGCTTTTGCCTCGCTCGGTGCGTTCGGCCTCAAAATCCGGCCTATTCCGAGAGCGACAACAGGAAGCAAAATGCCAAGGAGCAGGAAAACGACAACGATTAAGTAATTATTTAAATATACGTTTAGTGATTCCATCCATTTCCCCCTGTTAAAAATAGTAGAATTCTCAAAATATTATAAATGTAACCGCTAACATTATAACATCATTATCCAATTCGTGTATATAATCCGAAATGCGGAACCGACTGTTTAGCCCAGGCATGGCAGATAAGAATTCACCGGAAAAGGACACCCCGAAACGCGGAACGGGTTCATTTATTTTATAAATCCAAAATTCACCTCCTTTGTAGCTTTAATGTAAGCTGCTCTATTAAAGTCATCAGGATGATATACTTGCAATTGAACAAAAGACGCGAGGTGACAGAATGCTAGAATCTTATAATCATCAAATTGAAACAGATTATGGCAGGAATTTGCCTGTCTTTGAAAATGAAGAAGCGGCCAAAGTGTATTACTATGAACAACGGAAAGAGAACTTGTCTCTATTAGAAGATATATATGCAGAACTCGGCTTAACATTAAACTATTCGGTAAAAAGTTTAATTGAACTTGAAGAAGTGTACTTTTCATTTTTTCAGGAAAATAAGTTCCGTGACTTTCAGTTGTCCATTAGGGACTTGGAAGAATGCATGAGCATATACTTTGGTGAAGTCGTCACGATTCACTTGGATGGAGCTTCATGGATCGTCAAAGAATATTCTTTTACTGAAGGCGCCTATGTTATGGGACTGCAGTGCGGACGCAGGGCGACTTATTTTTCTAACCTTTTTGAAGATCACTACATGACTGCAAAAGACGCATCCGGACAGAAAATGCATCAATTATATAAGCGATATGAGAGAAAAGCGAAGAAAATGGGACCAAACTAGTTTTTTGTTTGGTTCCTTTTATTTTATATGATTATGAATATTTAATCTATTTAAGATGATGGATATTTTTCATTATTTTTGAATTTATTGGCAAAAAAAGAGCCATAAAAAATTATGGCTCCCTCACTTTTTTATATGCTTCATTAAATGTGTTTTCTTGATAAAAGGACCATTAAAAAGAGTCCTTCGTCTTTATACGATGATCGTTATTCTCCGCTTTTCAGTATTCGACTGAATCGCCGCTTCGTTCACTGCCGTTAACAGGAGGGCATCCTCATTCGAAATAGACGGTGTTTTTCCAGACTGGATGGCATCCGCCCATTGTTCCATTGGAATCGGAAGCTCTTTTGGCAGCTGTTCAATCACATGAGTACCTTCGCCATTTCTCAGCTCCACTTTTCCATCCTGAATCAGCAGACATCCTTCTGTTCCGTATAATTCTAGATAAAACGGACTTCCGTGTGAAACAAACGAGGTTTCAATCACGCCAGTTACACCTTCCTCATAGGAAACGATGACAGAAGCCTGGTCTTCGACTTCTTTTGTATAGACGTAATCAAAATGAGCGGATACTTCTTTAGGTTTTCCTGCAAGGCGGTTGAGCAAATAGATCGGATGAGCCCCTAAATCTATGAGAGCCCCTCCGCCGCATTGCTCAGCATTGTAGAAGTGTGCAGGCAGCCATCCTTCAGGGTTTTCCGCTGAAGGCACTGAACCGTTATGAGCGACACGGCATCTTGCCATTTTGAGTTCTCCAATTAAGCCATCCTTCAGTGCTTTTTCAGCATAGAGGTAATAGTTTGTGGTGAGCCTAGGCATTGAGACCACAAGAGAAACTCCCGCTTTCTCGACTGCTTCAAAGATTTCTTTGCAATCAGCTGTTGTTAACGCAAGTACTTTTTCTGTGAAAATGTGCTTTCCATTCTGTGCTGCTTTTATGATGACTTCCTTGTGCATGTTAGTCGGCGTGTCAACAACCACCCCTTCAATAGCAGGATTGCCTAGAACCTTCTCAAGCTCAGGTTCAAATGGAACATTCAGTTCATTTGCCCACCGCTGCCCTCTTTCTTTGTCCTCATCCCATACATGCGTAATATTCAATTTAGAACTGTTATGTATATCTCTTTCATAATCAACGGCATGAACGTGCCATTTGCTCAGCATTGCGACTGAAATCATTTTTTTCCCTCCCGGAATTTTTTCACACTTATATAGTAACTTCCTTTTCGGACACCTGATTTCCTTTTCAATTTTTGGATATTTTTTTAAAAGAGGTTTTTTCTTTGGCTAAAAGAGGGAATATGCCTGTTATATCCTAAGGGGGAAAACGAATGAAGCTTCATAACGGTTCTCTATATTGGCCTCAAACGGTCAGCCATGTTCAGGCATATCCTGAGCTTCAAGATACCATAACATGCGATGTCCTCATCGTTGGAGGGGGAATGTCTGGTGCTTTGTGTGCTCACACCCTTTCAAAGTATGATTTAGATACAATTTTAGTGGAAAAAAGAACCGTCGGCAGCGGCAGTTCAAGTGCAAATACAGGGCTCCTGCAGTTTTCAAATGATACGATGCTCCATGAATTCATCAAAAAAATAGGTGAAGAGAAAGCGGTCCGTTTTTATAAAATGTGTTTAAAAGCAGTAGATGAGCTTGAGCTTGCAGCTAAAAGCTTATCGAAAGAAGTCGATTTCATCAGAAGAAAAAGCCTGTATTATGCAAGCACTTCAGGTGACAAATCAAAACTGAAAAAAGAGTTTAAAGCTCTTTCTAAACATGGTTTCCCTGTAGATTTTTTTAAAAAAGACGAAATAAAAGAGCGATTTGGATTTGAGAAGCCGGCCGCTCTTTTGACAGATGGCGATGCCGAAGTGAACCCGTATAAATTTATCCAGACTTTGATGGAGGACGCTCATCACAATGGCGTCCGGATTTTTGAGAATACAGAAATTGAAGAGACTGACAGAGATGATGAGTACGTCTATTTCCAATCTGCACATGGAAAAATTGCAGCAAAAAAAGTCATCTATTCGACCGGCTACGAAACGATTCCATTCGCGAAAAAATTGGGAGCCGAAGTGAATCGAACTTTTGCGATCGTCACTACCCCAGTACACTATCTTAATCATTGGGAAGACAAAAACCTGATTTGGGAAACGAAGCGCCCCTACTTCTATATGCGGACTACGGTCGACGGCAGAATTGTTGCCGGAGGGCTTGATGAAGAGAGAATGGAAGCTCCAAGCAGCAAAGAAACGATCCGCGAACGCGGTCAGCGGATTTTGGACAAAGTCAGGGAGCATTATCCGAGTTATGAAATGGAAGTTGATTCCGTATGGGGTGCAAGCTTTGGTGAATCAGACGACGGATTGCCATTCATCGGAAAGCATCCAAAGAAAAAAAATGTTTATTACTTGCTTGGCTTTGGCGGAAATGGAACCGTCTATTCCATGCTTGGCGCTGAAATCTTAAAGGACTTGATTCTTTATGACTCTCATCCTGATGCAGAAATTGTGAGATTGGATAGATAAAACGGGAAAAGCTTTGGCTTTTCCTGTTTTTTATGCTGGGAGCAAAAAACGATTTTCAGCAAACAAAAAAACAGCACCGCCATCAGGCAATGCTGCACCATTTATTTCTTCTTTTCATCATAGTATTGAACGGGATACATGGAGCCCTCTGAGACCATTTTATTATCTTCAACGTCATGAGGATCTGGATGACCCGCTTTTTCAACAGGGAATGCATCTGTGTTTTTGCGTGCAAAGTAGGGAATCTTGTTTTTGGCGCTTTGAACGAATCCTGTTACCTTTTGACGGTTTGATTTATCCTTTAATAAATAGGATGTCACTCCGACTCCGACTGTTGATAAGGCAATACCTGAAATTAAAGTTTTCTGTCTCATACAAGTTGCTCCTTTCGCAGTGAATTTGTTGCATACTTTTAATTACCCGCTTCTTTCTTTTGCAAAACATAGAAACTTAAAGAATAAAACGCCGCACCAAAGTGCAGGCGTTCGAAAGCTATCTTTTCTTCTTATTCCGGCTGTATATATCAAACCACACATCAAGGCCAAAATGCTTCCTTTTACAATCAGCTGCCAGTAGGCATCGATATTTATCATGCTCATGCCGTTAACAAGACTTGCCATAACAAGGGCTCCTATGATGGCGCCTGGAATGGTGCCGATTCCGCCCATTAAGCTTGTTCCGCCGATGGCACAGGCTACAATGGCATCAAGCTCATACATGTTCCCTGCAAAGGCTGTACCGCTAACGAATCATCAGCGATACTGCCTTTTTATTTTGCGCCGAAAGAAAGACGTTTCTTCTTCAGTCAGTATGGGTGTCTTTACCCTCATAGACATAGGGCTGTGCGGGAGGTTTTATTTTTACTGCCTTTTTAATTAGCAGATAAGGTACCTCAGCTCCGGAATACGTATTTGTACTTAGTTCCCCTGTGACGTTAACCCATTGACTATCAAGAAGATTTTTTGCATTTTCCATCCTGGAAAGCAGGCCGTATAACCCGTCGTGCTCATCTGTACAGCAGGGATCACCGCTTCTTGCAATAACAAGCTGCGTTTCTGAAAAATCTTTTTCACGGAAGACAAAACCAGTCAATTCAACCTGTTTTCCCGCAAACTCCTTTGGAAATCGATCAAGAACTTCCAATATGGAGATATAATTTTCATTTGAAAGGATGATTTTATCCATTTTCAATAAATCATTTTTCTGATTTTCATAATATTCATCAGGTTTATCTTCCGCATGATGATCATCTTCATGATCAGGTTTATATTTTTCATCTAACTTTTTCATATATCCATCAGGATCTTCCAGATACTCTTTCGCATTCGCCAATGGTTCCTCTTTTTCCTGAGTTGCTTCTTGTTTTTCAGGCTCTCTCTCTTCTTTTTCTGGCTGCATACTTATCATAAATACAATACCTGCTATGATCAGAAGACCTAAAGCCGTTAAAAACTTTTTCATAAGTCATTACTCCTACTCCGTTTAATTACCGGGAACTGCCCTCTCTTTAGTTTAACAAAAAAGAAGGAAGTTTCGTAAAGCAGAAACTTCCAATCCCAGAATTACTTCGCGCGTGCTGATATTTTTCAATGTACCCGATCATCGTCTGAAAATGTCAGCGTACTCCCTGCTTGCGTATGATTTCTAATTTGTGTACTCATTGAATCCGTATGATTCCCCTTTTCTGGCTTAGCCCTGAATTTGTGTACTCATTGGGTGTGTTTGATTCCCCTTTTCTGGCTTAACCATGAATTTGTGTACTCATTGGGTGTATGTGATTCCCCTATTCTGGCTCAACCCTGAATTTGGGTACTCATTGAATCCGAATGATTCCCCTTTTCTGGCTCAATCCTGAATTTGTGTACTCATTGAATCCGTATGATTCCCCTTTTCTGGCTCAACCCTGAATTTGTGTACTCATTGGGTTTGTTTGATTCCCCTTTTCTGGCTTAACCCTGAATTTGTGTACTCATCGGGTGTGTATGATTCCCCTTTTCTGGCTTAACCCTGAATTTGGGTACTCATTGGGTGTGTTTGATTCCCCTTTTCTGGCTCAACCCTGAATTTGTATACTCATTGAGTCCGTATGATTCCCCTTTTCTGGCTCAATCCTGAATTTGTGTACTCATTGAATCCGTATGATTCCCCTTTTCTGGCTCAACCCTGAATTTGGGTACTCATTGAGTCCGTATGATTCCCCTTTTCTGGCTCAACCCTGAATTTGTGTACTCATTGGGTGTGTTTGATTCCTCTTTTCTGGATTAACCCTGAATTTGTGTACTCATCGGGTTTGTATGATTCCTCTTTTCTGGCTCAATCCTGAAATCGAGTAGTCATTGCTTGCGTATGATTTCCCTTTTCTGGTTCAACCCTAAATGTGTGTACTCATTGCGTGATTTCGGGTTAGACTTTCTTAAAAACAAAGAACCATTTCTTTAAGAAATGGTCCGAATCCAAGATCATTTATCTTTTTTGAAAGCTCATGGACAGCTAGCGTTTTTTCATGGCATCAATCTCGGCTTCGATATGGGAGACTTTCGAAGACTCACCCATTCGCAAGTAGGAGATTAAACTGACCGCAATACATGCAGCTACGTAGAAATAAAAGAATGTCTCTACTCCAGAGCTCTTCAGCCATAGCGCAATAAACTCCGCAGTTCCGCCAAACACTGCAACAGTGAGTGCGTAAGGGAAACCAACCCCAAGCGCTCTAATTTCAGTCGGGAAGAGCTCGGCTTTTACAATTGCATTAATGGAAGTGTAACCGGTGATAATGATGAGACCCGCCATCATAAGCAAGAATGCAACGATAGGACTCTTCGTCTGCTCCATGATCAAGAAAAGCGGCACCGTGAACAGCGTACCCAAGATACCAAAACTTATCAATAGAGGACGGCGCCCGATTTTGTCAGACAGCATGCCTGCTAGCGGTTGAAGCACGACGAATATAAGCAGGGCTATAAAGTTAATCAAACTGACAACTTCCTTATCAAGGCCTACAGTATTCACCATATACTTCTGTAAATATGTCGTATATGTATAGAAGGCGACTGTTCCGCCGAGTGTAAGTCCAACCACTGTCAGCACAGCCTTTGGGTGTTTCATCAGAGTTCTGATAGTACCTGCGTTCTCCCTGCTTTTTGAACCCATGTTTGAGAATTGCTCTGATTCATCCATCGTGCGGCGCAGCCACAATACGGCCAACGCACCCATTGCTCCGATGACGAATGGAATCCGCCATCCCCAGGACATCATATCGGATTCGCTGAGTGTTTGCTGAAGGACAATCTGGACACCAAGGGCCAGCAGCTGTCCTGCAACAAGTGTGACATATTGAAAGCTTGAATAGAAGCCGCGTCTGCCGCTGCTGGCCATCTCTGAAAGGTACGTTGCAGATGTTCCATACTCTCCGCCCAGCGACAGCCCTTGGAGCAGGCGAGCGAGAACAAGAATAGCGGGAGCCATCACACCAATGGTGGCATAACTTGGGGTTAAGGCAATGATCAGAGAACCACCGGCCATGACGGTAATGGAAAGCGTCAGTGCTGCACGCCGGCCATGACGATCAGCATAACGGCCCATCAGCAAGCTCCCTAAAGGACGCATCAGGAAGCCTACCGCGAATATTGCTGCTGTGTTGAGCAGCTGGCTGGTAGGATCTCCCTTGGGGAAGAACGCTTCAGAGAAATATACGGCGAAAGCAGAATAAACATACCAGTCGTACCATTCGATCAAATTTCCAACTGAACCTTTGAAAATGTTTCCGGTTATTCGACGCTTATTTGCGCGCTCACTAGATTGATTCACTGTATATCCTCCTCTTGATGTATCTGTTCGAATTATGACAATTATCCATAAATCGACAAAGAATAGTTTGAATTTTGTTGAAATTTAAGTTAATGGTAGCATTAATTTTATATATTGGTATACATGCCATTGTTTCTATTTTTAAACGACAAAAAATAGCCGAATTATCATAATCCCAAAGATTTATAAAAAGATGTGCTGCCCGAGAAATCATTCCAGAAAAACGAAAAAATCCCCGGGACCAGGTCCCAGGGATTTCTTTCTTAGATTTTATTCTGTGATACGTTAATTCGATTCATTGCTCGGCGCAAAGCAAGTTCGGCACGCTTGAAATCGATGTCGTCTGTACTTTTGTTCAGACGCTGTTCAGCGCGTTCTTTCGCAGATTGTGCACGAGTTAAATCAATATCTTCTACAGTCTCAGCAGCTTGTGCCAAGATTGTGACTTTGTCAGGCCGTACTTCTAAAAAGCCGCCGCTAACAGCCACGAGTTCCGTGGATTTTCCTGTTTTCAACCGAACTGCTCCGATTTGCAAAGGAGCAACCAACGGAATATGACCTGGCAAGATTCCGAGCTCACCGCTTTGAGCCTTTACGCTTACCATTTCGACGTCTGCATCGTAAACTGGGCCATCGGGAGTAACGACATTGACTTGTACTGTCTTCATACTCTATACCCTCCTGCGTCCCAAATTATACTTCTACACCCATGTTCTTCGCACTTTCGATAACATCTTCAATGCGTCCAACAAGACGGAATGCATCTTCTGGAAGATGATCGTATTTGCCTTCAAGGATTTCCTTGAAGCCGCGAACTGTTTCTTTAACAGGAACGTAAGAACCTGCTTGACCAGTAAACTGCTCAGCTACGTGGAAGTTTTGGGATAAGAAGAATTGAATACGACGTGCACGGGACACGACTAATTTATCTTCGTCATTAAGCTCATCCATACCAAGGATCGCAATGATATCTTGTAATTCTTTGTAACGCTGCAGTGTTTGCTGTACTTGACGTGCAACAGAATAGTGCTCTTCTCCAACGATTTCAGGAGATAATGCACGAGATGTTGAAGCAAGTGGATCCACCGCTGGGTAAATACCCATTTCAGAAAGTTTACGCTCAAGGTTTGTTGTTGCATCCAAGTGAGCGAAAGTTGTTGCAGGAGCCGGATCCGTATAGTCATCGGCAGGAACGTAGATTGCTTGAATCGACGTTACAGAACCAACGTTTGTAGACGTGATGCGCTCTTGCAATTGACCCATTTCAGTAGCAAGTGTCGGCTGGTAACCAACGGCAGATGGCATACGGCCAAGAAGGGCAGATACCTCTGAACCTGCTTGAGTGAAACGGAAAATGTTATCCATGAAGAAAAGAACGTCTTGTCCTTGATCATCACGGAAGTATTCAGCCATTGTAAGACCTGTAAGAGCTACACGCATACGTGCTCCAGGCGGCTCATTCATTTGTCCGAAAACCATCGCTGTTTTCTTGATAACACCAGAATCAGTCATCTCATGGTAAAGGTCATTTCCTTCACGAGTACGCTCTCCAACACCAGCGAATACAGAGATACCGCCATGCTCTTGAGCGATGTTGTTGATAAGTTCTTGGATAAGTACGGTTTTACCAACACCCGCACCTCCGAAAAGACCGATTTTTCCGCCTTTGATGTAAGGTGCAAGAAGGTCAACTACTTTGATTCCCGTTTCAAGAATTTCTACCTCAGTAGAAAGCTGATCGAATTTAGGTGCTAGTCTGTGAATTGGATCACGACGAGATTCAGCAGGAATTGCTTCATCCAAATCAATGTTATCACCTAATACGTTAAATACACGGCCTAGTGTAACATCTCCAACTGGAACTGAGATTGGAGCACCTGTATCTAAAACTTCACTTCCGCGAACAAGGCCATCTGTTGATGCCATCGCTACGGTACGAACCGTGTCGTCACCTAGGTGAAGGGCAACTTCTAATGTTAATTCTGACGCTGCTTCATTTTCGCTTCGTCCTTTGAATGTAACTTTAAGGGCGTTATAGATTTCAGGAAGCTGACCACTTTGGAACTTTACGTCAACAACCGGACCCATAACTTGAGTAACGCGTCCTTTATTCATCGTTTTCCCTCCTAACTTGCTAGTGCAGAACATTTCTGTCTATGGAACCCATATATTGGGCCTGTTTGTCTATTCGAGTGCCGCAGCTCCGCCGACGATTTCGGTAATTTCCTGTGTAATCGCAGCCTGACGTGCACGGTTATATGAAAGAGTAAGACTGTTGATAAGTTCTTTCGCATTGTCTGTCGCATTTTTCATCGCTGACATACGCGCAGCATGCTCAGAAGCTTTACTGTCTAAAAGTGCTCCGTAGATGAGACTTTCAGCATATTGTGGTAATAACACTTCTAAAATCTCTTCCTCAGAAGGCTCAAATTCGTAAGATGTTTTCTTAGAAGAGCCAGCTAGATCAGAAAGAGGAAGAAGCTTCGTTTCTGTTACGTCCTGCTGAATAACACTTGCGAAATGATTGTAATACACGTAGATTTCGTCAAATGTTCCATCATTGAACATATTAACTGTGTTTGTTGCAATATCTTTAATCTCAGCAAATGATGTGTCATCTGCAATACCAGTCACTTCAAGAGCGATTTGAACACCGCGCTTCTTGAAGAATTCACGTCCAATTTTACCGATTGCAATTACAGCGTACTCATCTTTCGACGTGTGGCGCTTTTGCATTGCCTGGTAAACGGCACGCAAAACGTTACTGTTAAGGGCACCAGCTAATCCTCGGTCAGACGTGATCACAAGATACGCTGTTTTCTTAACGGGACGGCTGACAAGCATTGGATGAGACACACCCGTACTGCCTAAAGCTATGTTTGCAACCACCTCTTGTATCTTATCCATATAAGGCACAAACGCTTTTGCGTTGTTTTCGGCGCGGTTCAGCTTTGCGGCTGAAACCATCTCCATTGCCTTAGTAATCTGGCTTGTTTTCTTCGTTGAGGTGATTCTTGATTTAATGTCGCGTAATGATGCCAAAGGTTCTCACCACCTTTTTATAAAAATCAACCTGATTCATTATCTTAAGATAAAGTATGAAGGCCTGCCTTCATACTTCACCTCATTATTCAGTAATCGCGAATGTTTTTTTGAATGCAGCAATAGCAGCATTGAAGTCGTTGTCTTCAGGAAGTCCACCAGTTGTTCGAATATGATCAAGCAATGCTTTATGGTTTTGATCTAAGAATACATAGTACTCTTCTTCAAAGCGTTTAATATCTTCAACTGGGATATCATCAAGGAATCCGCGAGTTAAAGCGTAAAGAATCGCAACTTGCTTTTCAACTGCAAGAGGTTTGTTCAAGCCTTGTTTCAAAACTTCAACCGTACGTGCTCCGCGGTTTAATTTCGCTTGAGTTGCTTTATCAAGGTCAGATCCGAATTGAGCAAATGCTTCTAGCTCACGGTAAGAAGCAAGGTCAAGACGCAGTGTACCTGATACTTTTTTCATTGCTTTGATCTGTGCAGATCCTCCAACACGTGATACAGATAGACCGGCGTTAACCGCTGGACGTACACCTGAGAAGAATAAGTCAGACTGCAAGAAGATTTGTCCATCAGTGATGGAAATTACGTTTGTTGGAATGTATGCAGATACATCTCCAGCTTGTGTCTCAATGAACGGAAGAGCTGTTAATGAACCAGCGCCTTTTGCATCACTAAGTTTTGCTGCACGCTCAAGAAGGCGTGAATGCAAGTAGAATACGTCACCAGGATATGCTTCGCGGCCTGGAGGACGGCGTAATAATAATGAAAGTTCACGGTAAGCAGATGCTTGTTTTGTTAAATCATCATAAACAACCAAAACGTGCTTGCCGTTGTACATGAAATGCTCACCCATAGTAACACCAGTATAAGGAGCTAAGAATAATAGCGGTGCCGGCTGTGAAGCAGATGCTGTAACAACGATTGTGTAGTCTAATGCGCCATTTTTGCGAAGAGTTTCAACTACGCCGCGGACAGTAGATTCTTTTTGTCCGATTGCAACGTAAATACAGATCATATCTTCGTTCTTTTGGTTTAGGATTGTATCGATGGCAACAGATGTTTTACCTGTTTGACGGTCACCGATAATTAACTCACGCTGGCCGCGGCCGATTGGAATTAGAGAGTCAATCGCTTTAATTCCAGTTTGCAATGGTTCATGAACCGATTTACGGTCCATAACGCCTGGAGCCGGGCTCTCAATTGGGCGAGTATGTGTTGTTTCGATTGGACCAAGGCCATCAACAGGCTGTCCTAGAGAGTTTACGACGCGTCCGATTAACGCTTCACCAACCGGAACCTCCATGATGCGTCCAGTACGGCGAACTTCGTCACCTTCACGGATATCAGAGTAAGGTCCAAGGATAATGATACCTACGTTGTTTGACTCAAGGTTTTGAGCCATACCCATTACGCCGTTTGAAAATTCAACAAGCTCTCCAGCCATGACATTGTCGAGGCCATGAGCACGGGCGATACCGTCACCAATCTGGATAACTGTACCTACATCACTAACTTTGATATCAGACTGATAGCTTTCGATTTGCTTTTTAATCAGTGCACTAATTTCTTCTGCTTTGATGCTCATGAGTTTCACCCCTATCTACGATCTTTTTGCAACAAGTTGTCGCTCTATACGTTCAAGCTTTCCGCTTATACTTCCATCATAAATGCGATTGCCGATACGAAGCTTCACTCCGCCGATCAGATTCTGATCAATAACATTTCTTAAACGAAGAGATGTTTTGCCGATTTTTTTGGCAAACGTATCAGACAGCGCTGTTAATTCATCTTGATCCAGCAGTCTGACAGAATAGACAATGGCGTCTTCTGTGCCGCGTTCGTCATTGGCAAGCTTCACAAAATGATCAGCAAGCTCAGGAATCACATTGATTCTTTGACGTTCAATCAAGAGTAAAATTGTACTTAAAATTGGTTGAGATAAAGAAGCGAACGCTTCACTCATCATGGATTTTTTCTTTTCTAGAAGCACTTTTGGATGTTTAAGCACGTTTAATAATTCAGGATTTTCTTTAGTTACCTTCTGGATAACAAGCAATTCCTCTTCGAACTTGTCAATTGTGCCGTTTTCCTTTGCGATTTGAAAAAGAGCCAATGCATAGCGAGCTGCAACTATTTCTTTACTCATCGGCCTTCGCCTACCTCTTTAATATAATCCTGGATAAGCTTTTCTTGTTCTTTTTCATTTAATTCTTTTTCAATAACCTTCGTAGCAATTAAAATAGATAATGAAGCTACTTGCTCACGCAGAGCGGCAACAGCTTGCTCTTTTTCCTGAGCAATTTCTTTAAATGCAGACTGCTTCAGGCGTTCTGCTTCTGAACGAGCGACTTGGATGATTTCTTCCTTTTGCTTTTCACCAAGCTTCTTCGCACTTTCAACTAAACCCTGAGATTCAAGTCTTGCCTGCTTTAATAGTTCACGCTGCTCTTCAGCAAGCTTCTTAGCTTCCGCGTGTTTAGCTTCAGACGCGCTGATTTCAGATGCAATGTGCTCTTCGCGCTGTTTCATCATATTCATAACAGGTCCAAGAGCATATTTTCTCAGCAATGCAAGTAAGATTAAGAAAATGACCAGCTGGAATACAATGTCTCCAGTATTTAAATGTAAACCTGCACCAACTACTAGATTTGACGTTAACATTGCCCGGTTTCACTCCCTTCAAGAGTTCCATGATGGGTTACTATCAAAAAAAAGCACGAGATTGTTCTGTTTGACTCTCGGCCGCATATTTAAATAGAAACATAAAGCAATGGCGAAGAAGGGTAAAAAACGATCTTCGCCATTTATGTAGAGAACCTGTCTCTTTATTAACTTCCTAATACGATAAACGCGATAACTACTCCGATGATAGGAAGTGCCTCAACTAATGCGATACCGATGAACATGATTGTTTGAAGCTTACCTTGTAGTTCAGGCTGACGAGCAACACCTTCTACTGTACGTGAAACGATAAGACCATTACCAATACCAGCACCTAGTGCCGCTAAGCCGATTGCAATTGCAGCTGCGATTAAATTCATTATATAAATCCCCTCTCAAATTATTAAAAAGTTTTTGATTCTGATTAAACTGTTGAAACATATTAATTAATGGTCGCTGCTCACTTTGTGAGACATATAAACCATTGTTAACATTACAAAGATAAATGCTTGGATGGAACCTACAAAAATACTGAATGCCTGCCATACCATCATTGGCAATGCAGCAGATAAAGCGCCGATTGGACCAGTTACTGCAAGCCCAGCGAGAAGTCCCAAAAGGATTTCACCGGCATAGATGTTACCGTAAAGACGCAAGCCAAGAGTCAGCGTGTTAGCGAACTCTTCAATGATCTTGATCGGGAAAAGGAACGCCATCGGTCGGAAGAAATCCTTCCCATACTCAGCTGTGCCCTTCATTTTCACACCATAATAGTGTGTCAAAGCCACGACCATAACAGCAAGAGTCAGTGTAATTGTTGGATCTGCTGTAGGTGATTTCCACCATAGCTCATGGTTTACAGCAATTGAAAACGGCAGCCCGAGCATATTTGATACAAATATGTACATTAGGAGCGTAACGCCAAGCGTCAAGAATTTCCCGCCTGTATGCCAGTCCATTGAACTGTTGATGATTCCCTTGACGAAATCAACGATCCATTCAAAGAAATTCTGCATCCCTGTCGGCTTCATTGCCAATTTGCGAGTGGCTAGTACCGCTATTAGAAAAACGATAACACTTGCAACAGTGATCATTAAAACATTGGATAAGTTAAAAGTAAGGCCTAAAAACTCTACTATAGGAGCTTCGTGATGCAATAGATTCACCTCTCTTCCGGCTAAGCGCGTGAGTGTTGAAAAACATAATCTATCATAATGACAATATAAACTGTCATTAATCCAATAATGACACTAACCATATTCAGATATTCGGGAAACTTGATCGCGAGCAGGGCAGCTAAACCAGCTGACGCCAATCGGGATGCAGTGCCCAATGACCTGACCTTCCTATTCTGCTGAATCGCTTCACCGAACTGAACTTGCTTGCGCACCATTGACCATAAGTTGAACAAACTGAGTGCTGTTCCAAGCGCCAGTCCCAAAAAGACAGACTGATACCCGGTAAATCCCCAGCCTACGGCATAAAAGGACAATAAGTAGAACATATACTTGCGATATCTGTGGTACATCTGGTGCAAATCAAACATGAATGATTCAGTCTCCTGAAAAAAAGTGGTGGACTAGCTTGATCATCGCGGAAATACCGATTCCGAGCCCAATGAACAGTCCTATGATCATAAAAAGCGGTTCAGTCTGGAAATATCGGTCGAGCCATCTTCCTGAAAAGATGCCAATTAGTGTTGAACCGACTAGCTGAGATAGAATGCCTGTCATTAGTGCCATGGCCTGCATTGGATGACGCTCTTTTTTGCGCATTCACAAGTCCTCGCTAATAGATTAATAAAGGATTTTTCTGGGGATAAAAGCGGTATATGAAAGCGGTATGAAAACCTTATCATTTACCCTCGTCTAGCATACAATAGGCTCTAGTCAAAGTCAATTGGTTTAAAACCAAAAAACTGACAATCAAAAAAGCCTATCACAAAAAGTTCACATTTGATTTTTACCGCTTTTTTCCCTCAGAGTCTTCTAGGATAAGATCTGTTTCCATTGTATCTTCCTTGTTGCCTTTTCTTGCAAAAATGACCGCTTTATAGAGTCCCTCTTTCAGCTTTAGCTCATCCTTTTTAAACGTCTTCCTGACAACTCCTCTTTGAAGATTCCTGCCCCAGTCAAGAAAGCCCTCAAATCTGAGTGTATCCGGGTCATACAGGGCAATTCCCATTTCGTCTGCTCCGCCCGGCAGATAAAACTCGTACTTATACGTTCCTGCTGTATCACCGAATCCAAATTCAAATCCCATCACACGGGGGTAATCCGGTTCATCTACTACATATAGATAAGGAAGCTTTTCGATTCGGCCGCCTGCCTCCACATCCATCCATCCATGATGAAGTCCCGCTTCCATTCCATTTGAATAAATATCCAAAGTTACGAATACATCCTTTTTCTGTTTTGGTTCTACCTCTACTTTTTGCGGGATCCCCCATTGAAGCCCTTTTGTGTAAGGGGGATATTTAAATGTGTAAGCCTTTTTTTCATCAGACTGATTATCAAGAGTCAGCTTCACTTTTTTCCGGATACGGTCACCGTGCAGGGGAACTTGTCCGAATGACAATGAACCGGGATAGAGAAGCGCTTCTGTTTCCAGTGCACGTGTTAAATCGATTCTCCCCGTTCCCTGCGCGGTTGGTTCATAGTAGACTCCCTCCTTGTCTTTCAATGGCTCTGCTGAATTCATTAAGGCAGCTTTGATTTGCTCCGGGTTCCAATCAGGATGCGCCTGTTTTAAGAGAGCACTTGCTCCTGCAACATGCGGCGCTGACATACTTGTTCCCTGAAGACTTAAATACCCTTTCGGAACTGTGCTGTCAATTGCCACTCCGGGAGCCACGACATCCGGCTTGATTTCCCACGTATAAGTAACCGGACCTCTTGAGCTGAAATCTGCCAGCTGATCGGACTCATTCTGATAGAATGTTCGAACAAGCGCCCCATTGCCCAATTGTTTTTTAAGCCAAGAACCATCCTCTTTTGAAATAGAGACAACCGGAATACCTACTTCAATTTCAAGGTTTCCCGCAAAGTTACCTTTCATGTTGTTGTAAATGATAATAGCCTTGGCTCCAACTTTTTCCGCAAAAAGGGCTTTTTCAGTAAACGTAATCTTTCCTCTCTCTACAAGAACAATTTTCCCTTTCATATCCGATTTATACTGATGTTCTTCACCGATGCCGGCAAAGACGATTTCTTCCCCTTGATTAAGGTCCCACTCTTTTGACCCTGCAAGGGCTGTAATTGGAACCATTTTTCCAGTACCGCTAAGCTTTAAATAAGGTATTTTTTGCGGAGGTGTAGATGCCCCGACAGAAATGGATTTACTTGAAGTTCCGGGAGAGCCGATTGTCCAGACTCCGGGACCTGAATTCCCGCTTGATGTCACGGCTACAATTCCGTATTCAACTGCACGATCCAAAGCGAGACTTGTAGGCCAGTCAGGTCCATTGACTGTATTCCCAAGCGATAAGTTTAAGACATCCACTTTATCTTCAATGGCCTTTTCAATTGCTGCTATCACTTGTTCACTAGTACCGTATCCTCCAGGACCAAGCGCCCGGTAGGCGATGATTTCCGCTTCCGGTGCTACACCCTGAAGTTTTCCATTCGCTGCAATGATTCCGGCCACATGTGTACCGTGCAGTGTTTCCGTTCCATCAGTCGCTTTTGTTTCCATCGGATCACTGTCACCGTCAATGAGATCTGATCCGCCGTGATAGCTGCGGAACAAATCCGGATGCGTATAATCTATCCCTGTATCAATAATGCCGACCTTCACTCCCTTGCCTGTCAGCCTTTTATGGTGAGAATCGAATTTTCCGCGAACTTCATTACCGCCGATAAACGGGACACTTTCTTCAATGTCGGCATAATAGGCTGTAACCGGGCTCGCGTGCAATACATGGGGTTCTTTCTGAATAGCTGTCAGGTCTTTATGCTTTCCTTCAACTGTGAAGCCGCTGAATACTTTTTTATAGGTACGGCGAATGTGAACATTTGGATAAGATTGCGTTATTTTTCGGGATACGGCCTCTGCATGTTCTTTTTCAACTACAATCATGATTGTTTCTGTCTTATTTGGTGATTCCTTAGGAATAGCAGGGATAGTTTTTGCCTGTGCTGAAAAAGAAATCAGCATGAAAAATATAAAAGAAATCGTGCATTTTCGGCCCATTTTTGTCACCTCCCTCTTATTCTTTTCTAAGGAAGGTTCTTTCATGTAAGAAAAGCGGAAGCGCCAAGCGATGCTCCGACAGAAATGACCGGGTTTGACTTTTTTGGCGGAGCCGTTCTAGAGGCGCTGCAGTTTGACAGCCATGCGAAATTTTTTATCCTGTATAAAACTAAAAATCCCCCTTTTTTATAAAGGAGGATTTCTTTTCTATTATTTCGTTCCGAACATGCGGTCTCCGGCATCACCTAGGCCAGGGACAATATATCCATGATCATTTAATTTTTCATCAAGTGCTGCAATGTAAATATCAACATCAGGATGTGCTTCCTTCACAATCTCCACACCTTCTGGAGCCGCGATTAAACACATGAATTTGATATTTTTAGCGCCGCGTTTTTTCACACTGTTGATTGCTTCAACAGCAGATCCGCCTGTTGCAAGCATTGGATCAACAACGATAAATTCGCGCTCTTCCACGTCAGAAGGGAGTTTCACATAATACTCGATCGGCTTTAACGTCTCTGGATCGCGGTATAACCCTACATGTCCAACTTTTGCAGCCGGGATCAGTTTAATGATTCCGTCAACCATTCCAAGACCAGCTCGGAGAATAGGGACAATCGCAAGCTTTTTGCCAGCCAAAACCTTTGATTTTGCTACTTGCACCGGTGTTTCAACTTCCACTTCTTCAAGCGGCATGTCTCTTGTAATTTCAAACATCATCAAGCTCGCAACTTCATCAACAAGCTCACGAAATTCTTTCGTACCTGTCTTTACATCACGGATATATGTTAGCTTATGCTGAATAAGTGGATGATCAAAAACGTATACTTTGCCCATCGGCTCATCTCCTTTTCTATGACACTTCAATAGATTTTACAGAAAAAGCAGATCTGTTTCAAGAAGGATGGGAGATTTATTTGCAGGATTCTTTAAAAGGACCGTTAGACCGCAGATAATAATAAAATTTCTTTCAGAACATTTATCGGTGTAACTCCGAGGCAGTTCTCCCTTTTATCAGTCTTACTCATGAATGAAAAACAGCTCACCCCTCAAACAGGTGAGCTGATCATTATTAGTTCTGGAAATTAGAAATAGATGTCCCCGGTCCGCTTGATGGGGTCGTGTAAAAATGGTTCGCTCCGCTTTCCCAGACAACATTTCCGCTTGCATCCTTTTTAATAAACTTAAATTCAACATTACGGCCAGCCGGCACGCTGACGTCATAATACCAGCCCGGATACTTTGTGATTACCTGGTTATACATCGGTCCAATAGCCTTCGCTGCATCCCAGTTTCCAAGCTCGCTTACATTTCCTACTATATATACTGACTGGCCAGGACTAGTTGTTGCATTGTTCACTATAAACCGTACAGATGACTGCTTTCCGGATAAAACCTCAACTGGACCGTACGTATTGCTTACAGCCCCTCCGGATGAAGTGACAGACACCTGATAATTGCCTCCAGCTAAAACTGGCACCTGTGCACGAATTTCTGTATTAGACCAGGATAATACGGCTGCATTTCCTGTTCCAACCTTCACTGAACCAACAGATGTGCCGAAGGATTCTCCGCTGATTGTGATGGTGCTTCCAGGCACTGCCATGACCGGTCCGATTTGACCGATTGCCGGTGCGGCTGCGGTTCCGTTGGAAGAATAGACGCCTGCTTCCCCTGGTGAAAGGTCAAATGCAGAAACAGCTCCTCCGCTGCCCACTGATAAACTATTGCCATTCAATAAGGAAGTCAGCTGATCAGAATAACTCCCTGCAGACAGGGCCGTTGTGAGATTTGTTATATTGTAAGATGCTGTTTTGCTTTTATTCACTGCTACCAATACTACATCTTTGCCAAATGTTCTTTCATAGATATAGACATCATTATTAATCCATCTTTCTTTTGTCTTTCCGTAGCCTAAAGCCTGGTTCGATTTACGCAGGGCTGCAAGCTTGCTGATAATCTGATAGGCCTTTGTTGTTTTATTGAACGATGTTTGTTTTTTCCGGTTGTTCGGGTCTCCATTGCCTGTCATATATTGCTCGGTTCCGTAATAAACGTTCGGCACACCTCTTGAAGTGAGCATGACAGCTAAAGCAAGATCTGTATTTTTTACATCCGCCCCGTCAAAGTGAAAGCGGTCCATATCGTGGTTATCGAGGAAGGTAACCTGATCGGCAGCCTGTTCATACTTCGCTTCCGACTCAGTAATCATCGAGTTAAAGCCATTCCAGTTGTCAGAGCCGTTTCTCAATACCTGTCTCAGTTTTTGGCCAAAACGGAAATCAAGAAGTGACATTCCTGCGGTGTTGGCAAAGTTATAATAATTTTGATCCACCTCATTTTCCCCAAGGAACCATTCTCCGAACGTAAACACCGGTTTATAGCTGTAGATGGTTTCCATAAAGGTCTTTTGCCAGCCGAACGGCATGTGCTTTACTGCATCTACCCTGATACCGTCGATTCCCATATCGAGCCAAAGCTTCACAGAATCCTTTAAGTATTTATCCACTGTCGGGTTCTGATGGTTGAAATCTGCCAGATCATAGAGATTTCTGTAAATTCCATCTTCAATAGAAGAAAAATCCGTTCCGCCATTATGATGGAATAAGTCTTTCGCATCGTTTGAATAGCCGCCAACAAGCGATCCGTTATCATATAGCCTTCCGTTTTCCATATAAGATGGAGTGTCTTCAGATGCTGGAGAGGTGTGATTTGGCGCAAAATCAATAATGACCTTTATTCCCTTTTGATGTGCTGTATTGATAAGGGTCTGAAACTCTTGCATCGTGCCAAAAAAAGGGTTTGTCTTTTTAAAATCCCTCGCCCAATATCCATGATAGGATGTCGTGCCTGCTGTATCATTCAAAACGGAATAAACATTTTCAACAGGCTGAGATATCCATAACGCCGTAATCCCCATATCCGTGAAATATCCGTCATTCAATTTATTAATAATTCCCTGCCAGTCACCGCCGCAGTATTTTCTTAAATTCGAGCAGTCTGCGCTGAACAAGCTGCCTGTCGGGTTGTTATTAGCGTTCCCATCACTGAATCGATCCGTCATAATCTGATAGATAACATCGTTCGAATAGTTTACTTTATTATCAGTGGAAGCGTTTGCATAATTATCCGCAAACGGTCCATACAAACTAAAAATAAGAACAAAACCAACTGTTAAACTCATTGCTTTTTTTAACATCCAGCCATCTCTCCCTTGATCATGTTTTCCTGTACTTCCTATTGCTGCGTCCTCCTTTCCATAATAAAACCCCGTTATTCATAAAGAATAACGGGGTTGTTGTCCATATCAGGACAATGCATAGCCCTCAGGTTATGTTGCAGGTACGGGTTGCAGTTATCTAAGAATGATATTAAATAGATTTAATCGTTTACACAATATTCTAAATACTCATTTTCCACTTTTAGCTTTTAAGTATTTTGGCCCATCCTCAGAGAATTTCACTTTACACAGATTACCATTTTCATGAAATTCATAGACTTCTATCTATGAAACGTTTAAAATCATCAAAGAGCGTTTTTTAAATTGAACTAGTTAAAGAGGTGGATTTAAACTTGAATTTATGGGAGATTTTTGTTGCTGTTGTATTAGGAATTGTGGAAGGTTTAACGGAATTTGCTCCAGTATCCTCTACTGGACATATGATTATATTTGATGATTTGCTGTTTCAATCGAAAGACCTTTTTGGTGCACCTGTTGCAAATACGTTTAAAATCGTGATTCAGCTAGGATCCATTCTTGCGGTCGTCATTATTTTCAGAGAGCGTTTTATCAGCTTGCTCGGTCTGAAAAAAGAATCAGCTGAAGAAAAACGAACAAAGTTAAAATTAACACAAGTCATCGTAGGTTTGCTGCCTGCTGCTGTTCTTGGTCTTCTATTTGAAGATTATATCGATGAATATTTATTTTCTATCCATACAGTTTTAATTGGCTTAGTAATTGGCGCGTTCTTGATGCTGGCTGCTGATTTCGTTCAGCGCAAAAGAACCATTACAACAGAAACCGTGGATAAAATCACATACAAACAGGCTCTGCTTGTAGGGCTGATCCAATGTTTATCGTTATGGCCAGGATTTTCGCGTTCCGGATCGACGATTTCCGGCGGCGTTATGCTTGGCATGAATCATAGAACTGCTTCTGACTTCACCTTCATCATGGCCGTGCCAATTATGGCAGGTGCAAGCGGACTGTCGCTTCTTAAGAATTGGGAGCACTTCACGCTGGACGCACTTCCATTCTTTATTGCAGGTTTTATCAGCGCATTCGTTGTCGCTTTAATTTCAATTCGTTTCTTCCTGTCCCTTATCAACAAAATTAAATTAGTGCCGTTTGCCATTTACCGCATTATTTTAGCAGCAGTGATTTATTTTGTATTTCTATAAGAGAAAAGAGCAACTCCGGTTCATCTGGATTTGCTCTTTTTTTGGTCAAAAAAAGGGCTGAACAAGTCAGCCCAATCAATTATACATACAAAGAAAACTTAGAAGTTAAAGCTTCTACTCTGTTCTTTGCTTCTTCTAATTTTGCTTCATCTTCAGGGTTGCTTAGAGCAAGACCCATGATCGCAGCGATTTCATCCATATCTTCAAGACCGAAGCCTCTGCTTGTTACAGCAGCAGTACCGATGCGGACTCCGCTTGTCACGAATGGACTTTCCGGATCAAAAGGAATCGTGTTTTTGTTCACTGTAATTCCGATATCATCCAACACTTTTTCTGCAATTTTGCCAGTCAGATTCAAAGAACGAACATCAATTAAAATCAAGTGATTGTCTGTTCCGTCTGATACTAGCGTTAATCCTTGGTTCTTCAAGCTTTCAGCAAGACGATTTGCATTAGCAATGATGTTAGATGCATATGTTTTGAAGTCGTCTTGAAGGACTTCTCCAAATGAAACAGCTTTTGCAGCAATAACATGCATAAGCGGTCCGCCTTGGATTCCAGGAAAAATCGACTTATCAATCTTTTTAGCGAATTCTTCTTTGCAGAGAATCATACCGCCGCGAGGTCCTCGCAATGTTTTATGTGTTGTTGTTGTAACAAAATCAGCATAAGGAACAGGATTTTGATGCAGGCCTGCCGCTACAAGTCCTGCAATATGAGCCATGTCTACCATGAAATAAGCTCCGACTTCATCCGCAATTTCACGGAATTTCTTGAAATCAATTGCACGAGGATATGCACTTGCTCCTGCAACAATAAGCTTCGGCTTATGCAAGCGGGCTTTTTCTAATACATCTTCATAGTTAATGCGATGTGTTTCTTGATCCACACCATACTCAACGAAATTGTATTGCACGCCGCTGAAGTTAACAGGGCTTCCGTGAGTTAAGTGACCGCCATGAGATAAGTTCATGCCAAGAACTGTATCACCCTGTTCAAGGATTGTGAAGTACACAGCCATGTTTGCCTGTGCACCTGAATGAGGCTGCACGTTAACATGCTCTGCACCGAAAATTTCTTTTGCACGGTCTCTAGCGATATTTTCTACAACATCCACATGCTCACAGCCTCCGTAATAACGTCGGCCAGGGTATCCTTCTGCATATTTGTTCGTAAGGACAGATCCTTGAGCTTCCATTACGGCTTCTGTCACAAAGTTTTCAGAAGCAATCAATTCGATTTTCGTGCGCTGACGCTGTAATTCATCCTGAATTGCTTCAAATACACTTGTATCCTGCTTGCTTAAATGTTTCATGTTTTAGAATCCCCCTATCCATTTCATCTGATTTTGCAGACAATTTTCACATTCAATTCAACTTTATTGTACACGTTCATGATCAAGATTGTAATAGATTTATGTATATTTTTTATCGAGAACGGTGTTTTTTGAGAAAATAGCACTAAAATAACGAATGATAACTACACAATTTTTTTATATTGTTCGTATTTATTACGTGCACTTCCTGTTTTCTTCCATGGCTGCATACACGGCTCTTTCTCCGCCGATCAGCTTCGGACGTGTCTTTGCCATTGTAACATGAGCATGTCCAACCTGATTTACAGAGCTCCTGACCGGAACCGCAACATGCAAAAGATGCATGCCGATAAAAGTATCACCGATATCAATGCCGCCGTCAGCTTTAATGAATTCAACCACAACAGGCTCTTTAAAAGCTGAATAAGCATATGTCGCCATCGCTCCGCCAGCCGCTCGGACAGGTGTAACTGTTACTGCTTCAAGGTTATAGGAAGCAGCTGTCTCATGCTCAACTACTAAAGCTCTGTTCAAATGCTCGCAGCATTGAAAAGCAAGATGCATGCCTGTTCGTTCTTTAAACGCCTTTAATTCTTCAAAAATCATTTCTGCGGCTTCAATCGTACCTGCCGTACCTATCTTTTCTCCAATCACTTCACTCGTGCTGCAGCCAACCACAAAGATGTTTCCCGCGCGAAAGGAAGACTGCTCTTCTAAATCAGCGAGCATCGTACGCAGCTGTTTCTTCCACTCCCCAATCGTTGTCATTTCGCTCACCCCTGCAGTTTATTTTCAAATGCAGTGATTTTGCTGACGCGATTTTCGTGTCTTCCGCCTTCAAATTCGGTTGTCAGCCAGATTCTTGCAATTTCACGGGCCAGACCAGGACCGATAACACGCTCGCCCATAGCAAGCATATTGCTGTTATTGTGCTCTCTAGTTGCTTTTGCACTGAATGTATCATGTACAAGCGCGCAGCGGATCCCTTTTACTTTATTGGCAGAAATGCTCATGCCGATGCCCGTGCCGCAAATCAAAATTCCGCGGTCAAATTCCCCGCTTGCCACTTTTTCTGCTACCGGAAGCGCATAGTCCGGATAATCTACAGACGTTTCGCATTCACAGCCAAAATCTTCATACTGTATTTTCATTTCATCCATCAGCTGCTTGATTTCCTCGCGGAGATTCAGTCCGCCATGGTCAGAAGCAATTGCAATCTTCATTTTTGAACCCTCCAGAACGCTTAATTTTCTAATTTCTTAATCAGAAGCATAATCATTTTTTCTAAATCTTCACGGGTCATTCTGTAAATCTCAATTGAACCTCCGAACGGATCCATGACATCGCGCCGATTCTGTTCACCCTCCATCACAAATTCAGATAGAGTAAAGGTTTTTTCGATCGCCTGCGGATATCGTTCAAATATCAGCTCTTTATGGCTGTCAGTCATTGTTAAAATGTACGTTGCCCAACGGATGTGCTCTTCATTCAAAAGGGCCGACCGGTGATTGCATACAATTCCTTTTTCATCAAGGGCCTGTTTTGCATGAATGGAAGCATCACTTCCGTCACTTGCAAACACACCTGCAGATTTGACCGATAGGAGATCGTTTTCTTTCATATGATTCAATAATGCTTCGGCCATTGGGCTTCTGCATGTATTTCCGGTACAAACAAAAAGGATATTAATCATTCATCTGCCTCCTTTGTTTTATTATAATCCAATTATGATTAGGAAAGTAGTCATTGGGACTTCCTTAGAAAAACAAAAAACAGGCCATTATTGGACCTGTTATCATCTATATTGGAAAAATCAGCTTCAGGCCAAAACCTAATAGAATGCTTCCGCCAAGAGCTTCACCGTATGTACCTAGCCAGTTTTGAACTCTTCTTCCAATCAGAAGGCCAATCCATGTGAGCACCATGCTGACAAGGCCGAACATTGCGATTGTCAGGAACGTTCTTGCACCGTAAATTCCAAGACTTAAACCGACTGAAAAGCTGTCCAGGCTTACGCTGAGCGCAAAAAAAAGGAGCCCAAAGCCTACCGGCGTAATCATAGGTTCATTATCTTTTTTAAATGAAGCGAAAATCATCTGCACTCCGAGAAGGATCAGCAGAGCACCGCCTGCAATCGAGGCAATATTCCCAAACGTACTGGAAAGCACTTTTCCGATCCACATTCCGGCAAGAGGCATCCATAAATGGAACAGACCAATCGTCAGACCAATATAAAAAATCTCCCTTAACCGGAGTTTAATCAGCCCCATCCCAAGCCCGACTGAAAAAGCATCCATTCCAAGTGCAAATGCCATCATAAATAAGGTAATGAGTTCCCCAATTAATGCCTCTATATTCATTTTAAAGCCTCCTCGGACACGCCTCATTCAAACTTATGCAAGTCCGAGTTTGCTTAGAACATCTTCTAAGTCTTCTTATTCCTTCACAACCTGCTGTCCTGCAGCCTTCAGTAAACGGTTCATCACCGCTTGCCCGACACCTTTATTTGAAAAGCTTTCACTGTAAATACAATCTACTTCCGCCGCGTCGAATTCACGCAGCACATCGTAGAGTCCGGCTGCAACTGTCTGCATGTCATCTCTGCTTCCGCAAACTAAAACAGTGTCGGCCTGATAGCTTTCTGCTTTTTCTTTTGTTGCAAGCACACCAACTTTTTTCCCTTCTCGTCTTGCAGCATCAATTGTTTTTTGAAAAAAAGTTAAAGAGCCTTCAACAATTATTAATGGTGCTTTCGGTGCATAGTGGGTATATTTCATTCCAGGCGACTTTGGAGTATGCCCTTCTTCTATTAAAGCCTGATCCATTATAACTTTTCCAATTAGGCTTTCAAGCTGTTCCTGCGTCACTCCGCCCGGTCTTAAAATGACCGGAATCTGCTGAGTGCAGTCTAAGACAGTAGACTCCACACCTACACCAGTTGCCCCTCCGTCCATAATCCCGGCGATTCTGCCATTTAAATCATCATATACATGAGCAGCGCGTGTAGGACTTGGCTTTCCAGATAGATTCGCACTAGGTGCAGCAATCGGCAGATCTGTTTCTTTGATAATGGCAAGTGCCAACGGATGATCTGGCATCCTTACAGCTACCGTATCAAGTCCTGCTGTTACACGATCAGACAGCCCGGGTTTCTTCGGCAAGACAAATGTTATCGGGCCAGGCCACAAAACATCGATTAACTTTTCCACATAAACAGGCACTTCAGCAGCAATTTCATGCAGCTGTTCTTTTGTCGCAATGTGGACAATCAGTGGATTATCGCTCGGCCTTCCTTTTGCTTCATAAATCTTACCCACAGCGAGATCCGACTTTGCGTTTGCGCCAAGGCCATATACGGTCTCAGTTGGGAAAGCCACAACCTCATTCTCTCTTAATTTGGCTGCTGCCTGTGCAATTTGTGGATAACTTAAGGATAAATCCTTTAAATTATCCACAATCCAAACTTTTGTTTCCATTCTTATAACTCTCCTGTCTAACATGTGAATAACTTTATATTTCCCGACCTTTTCTTCCATTCCTCATGAAAGTATAAAAGATGACCCCAAATAAAACAAGCTTTATCCACATTTTGTGGATAAAGCTTGTGAATCGGTGGATAACTATGTGGATATATCCACATCAGGAGGTTTTTACCATCACAACGGCATGCTCCTTTTCCAATGATTCTTTAAAATGAGCCGATTTTAATAAGTGCTTAGGAATCTCGTTTTGTTCCACAGACTGATAACCAATGAGCTTAAGAAATTCGATAGAATTTTTCTTATTGGTGACGAGGTAGCTTCCGAGAAGCCCCTTTTCTTTTCCCAATGCATGGATACTTTCAAATAATGAAAGAAGATGAGCCTGATTTATATTTTCAGAAACGACAAGGGAACGCAGTAAACCGTCTCCATTCACAGGTTCAATTCCCAAGCTTGCAACGATTGTATTTTCATCACTTTCCAATACGACAAAGTATTCGGCAATGTCCTCTATTCCATCAGAGATCAAACCCGCTTTTTCGATAAATGATTTTATGGCTTGTACATCTTTTTTCTCTGCAATCCGCAATTGATAGTACATCATTTCACCCCGTTTTTCTTTTCTACTTCAAATCTATGACGGGGAATGAATTTTATGCACTCAATAATAAGAAAAGTGAAAGCACCCGTTTAGCTCCGTAAGACAGATAAGTTTCCGGCAGAAAAGTCCGGGTTTGACTATTATGCCGGATTTGTTGAGGATCAAAGCGCAAATTTTTATCATTTCTTACTACTAGAAAAAAAAGAAAGACTTAAGGATTTTCCCTTAAGTCCATCATGAGAATAAGTTCGAAAACCATTCAACCAGAAAGAATTTGACTTCTACTTCTTCTTTTTCTTCTTCTTCATCTACAATTAGAGCACTAAGCTCTTCGGACGTTTTTTCAGCTTCTGCTCTTTTGTCCTCTTCTTCGATCTCAGCTGCCTGGACAGCTTGCCCGTTAGAAAAATCAAGGAAGCAAAGCGGCGGAAACAGCACGCACCACCAGTTGGCCCCTTTCCCTTCACCGAGCGTGATCAGAATTGCCTCATAGTCACCTGCCGGGTAAATATAGCTGCCATACATCTTTGTCGGAAAACTGACATTATCAAAATCAACGCTGAATTCCTGCTCCTTGTTCTCTTTCACTAAAACAGACTGAACAATTTTCTCAATCTCAGGAAGTCTTGACTGAATTAATTCACGTGCCGCCTCTATAGAAGTGAGCTTCTCAACCCACACCGTAATCTCTTTATTTACTTCGTCGCGGATTTTGCGTTTTAAAGCCTGATCCTCATCAGAATCGCTGTTGGCCAAAATGCGGAGACGAATCGCCTCTTCCGGAATCACAACCGGTTCCGATCCCTGCTGCTTGGCTTCAGCCGAAAGCGGTTCTTTATATACGTTCATTATTGCACCAAGTAATAATAATAAAATATAGATAAATGCGATATGCTGTTTCTTCATTTCCCTCACCATCCCCTTCTAGGAAACAGTATGGACAGGGATTTAGATTCTTAAACTAGTTTTTTGAGTCTAGTAATCTATTTTTTTGCTGGAAAACCTGGATTGCGAATTGGACTGCCATTTGTGTGAATTGAAATGTGATTTCTGCGAGTTGGAGATGGGTTTTTGCTAATTGGATGGCGGTTTCTGCGAGTTGGGTGCTTCAGATCCGAGTCTGATATCCTATGAAGCTGAATTTCTTTAATATTCTGGGCTGTATCTACGATAAATTGGCCAACCGCAGCAAGTAATTGGCATTATTTTGCGGTTTTTTCGTTTGAAATTGAGCTTTGCGAGTTGGATGACCGTTTTTGAGAATTGAAACGTGGTTCTTGCGAATTGAAGATGGGTTTTTGCTAATTGGATGGCGGTTTCTGCGAGTTGGGTGCTTCAGTTCCGAGTCTAATACCATATGCAGCTGAATTTCTTTCATATTTTTAGCTGCATCTTCGATAAATTGGCCAATCGCAGCTAGTAAAAGGCATTTTTATGCGGTTTTTTCGTGCGAAATCAAGGTTTGCGAGTTGGATCACCGTTTTTGAGAATTGAAACGTGATTCTTGCGAATTGAAGATGGGTTTTTGCTAATTGGATGGCGGTTTCTGCGAGTTGGGTACTTCAGATCCGAGTCTGATACCCTATGCTTTAGTAATTTTAGCTGCATCTTTGATAAATTGGCCAATCGCAGCTAGTTACTGGCATTTTTATGTGGTTTTTCCGCTCGAAATCCAGGTTTGTGAGTTGGATGACCGTTTTTGAGAATTGAAACGTGGTTCTTGCGAATTGAAGATGGGTTTTTGCTAATTGGATGGCGGTTTCTGCGAGTTGGGTGCTTCAGTTCCGAGTCTGATACCCTATGCTTTAGTACTTTTAGCTACATCTTTGATAAATTGGCCAACCGCAGCTAGTAACAGGCTTTTTTATGCGGTTTTTTCGTTTGAAATTGAGATTTGTGAGTTGGATCACCGTTTTTGAGAATTGAAACGTGATTCTTGCGAATTGAAGATGGGTTTTTGCTAATTGAATGGCGGTTTCTGCGAGTTGGGTGCTTCAGTTCCGAGTCTGATACCCTTTGCAGCTGAATTTTTTAGCTGTACCATAGATAAATTTGCTAACCGCAGCTAGTTACAGGCATTTTTATGCGGTTTTTTCGTGCGAAATCAAGGTTTAGGAGTTGGATCACCGTTTTTGAGAATTGAAACGAAATTCCTGCGAGTTGGAGATTGATTTTTGCTAATTGAATGGCGGTCTTTACGAGTTGGGCACTTCTCATTCAAGTCTGGTACCTGATGCAGCCTGAATTTCTTTCATATTTTTAGCTGCATCTATGACTAATTTGCCAGAGGCATTTTGTAAAGCCCAATTTTCAAGTAAAAATGGACATAAAAGTCGGATAAATTGAATAATTCACCTATAGAAAAGTTAAATTCCATCGATGAAAATCCTAATTTGCAGAAGAAGAAGGATTCCAAGCCCTGCTGCAGAAATAAAAAAAGACTAAAATAAAAGGAGCATCCCATTGATAAAAAAGGAACGTGAAATACCAATTAAATTAAGAAAACTAGAGGCTCTTCTTAGAAGATTGCCGGTAAATCATCCAAGAAGAAGTAAAGTCGAAGAGGAATATGCCAAAATTCGAGCTGGATTTCGAGGTGAAAAGTCAATTGACTACTATTTAAATTCATTGGATGAAAAGAGATTTTTTATTTTTCATGATGTAAGGCTCCAGCATAGTAATAATGAGTATTTTCAAATGGATATTTTATTACTGACAAGCAGCTATATTGTCATACTTGAGATAAAAAATATGAACGGAACATTGTGCTTTGATCAAAAGTTTCATCAACTGATTAGGGCTTTAAATGGTAGAGAAGAAGCATTTCCAGATCCTATCACCCAAGTAAAACGTCAGAAAAACCATTTGCATCAATGGCTAGTTTCTAATCATATCCCCTCACTTCCTATTTATCCCCTAATTGTTATAAGTAATCCTGCAACCCTTATTAAATCGATTCCAGCATATTCAGACGAAGTAACAAGAAAAGTGATCCACGCTTCACATCTTCACTCAAAAATTGAACATATCAATCTGCGAGTGAAAGATGATGTGCTAAGTACCAGAGAGATAAATAAACTTTCCCGTTTACTATTAAAACTGCATTCTCCTCATAATCCAGATATTCTGTCTCACTTTCAATTAGAGGATAAAGATCTTCTTAGAGGTATTCTATGCCCGAATTGTAAAAACCTTGAGATGCACAGAGTAAATGGTTCTTGGATCTGTTCAAGTTGCAAAATCTCGAGTAAGAATGCCCATGTGGCAGCATTAGATGATTATAGTCTTCTAATTTCCGCTATCATCACCAATCAAGAATTACGTAAATTTCTAAAAATCTCTTCTGTTTCAACTGCTGCATATCTTCTGAAACAATTAAAGCTCGAAACCATAGGCTCCTACCGCCACCGCAAATACCATCTCCTCCCACTAAACAAAACAAAAACGCCTCATCACTGAGACGTTCCATTCACTACAGCAAATACCATGCGATCTTTACCGTTTATATCGTATTTTACTTCTGCTTCTGCATGCGGCAGCTTGTCCAGCAGCAAAGCTTTTACATCTTCGCCTTGTCCTGCTCCGACTTCGAATGCAATCAGGGCGCGTTCGTTGATAACGTGTGGAATTTCTGCGGCGAGTCTGCGGTAGAAATCCAGTCCGTCCTCGCCGCCTGCCAGTGCGCGAAGGGGTTCATGGTCCTTCACAACTGGAGACAGCTCCAAAATGTCAGCATCCGGGATGTAAGGCGGATTAGACACGACGACATCAAGCTTTTTGCCGCTATTTAAAATCGGGGATAACAGATCTCCGTGTAAAAATTGGACCTCTGCTCCAAGATTTTTCGCATTCAGCTGAGCGACTTCAAGTGATTCGGGTGCAATATCGACCGCTCTTAGCTTGAACATTGAATTTTCCAAAGCAAGGGAAATAGCAATGGCACCGCTCCCTGTCCCGATATCCGCTGCTTCCACTGAAGCATATCCATTAAACAAGTATTTTGCTTTTAACAAAATTCCTTCTACCAGCTCCTCGGTTTCCGGTCGAGGTATGAGGACTTCTTTGTTAACCACAAATGAGCGGCCGTAAAATTCTTCTGATCCGATCATATGCTGAACGGGTATCCCTTCAGCATGACGATTTATATCTGTTTTAAAGCTTTCCCAGACTCCGTCAGGAAGATCCGTTCTAAGGTTAGCCAGCATTTCTGCACGGCTCATATTTAAGTGGTGGCGCAGAAGGAGTTCCCCCGCATTGTGATCCCGTTCTGCCTCCGCCAAAAAAGAAGAAGCCCACTTCAGGGCTTCGTATATCTTAATCACGCTTACTGGTCTGCCTGATCGAGTCTGCTCGATTGATCTTCAACGATAAGAGCATCGACAAACTCATCAAGTTTCCCTTGCAGAATCTGATCAAGCTTTTGGATCGTCAGGCCAATGCGGTGGTCTGTTACACGGTTTTGCGGGAAGTTATACGTGCGGATCCGTTCTGATCGGTCACCTGTACCGACCGCAAGCTTGCGGGTTTGGTCGTATTCAGCCTGTGCTTCTCGCTGAAATTTATCATAAACGCGTGCTCGCAATACTTTCATTGCTTTTTCTTTGTTTTTGATCTGGGATTTTTCATCCTGACATGAAACGACTGTTCCTGTTGGAAGATGCGTTAAGCGAACAGCTGACATTGTCGTGTTTACACTTTGTCCGCCCGGTCCGCTTGATGTGAATGTATCTACACGAATGTCTTTTTCATGGATCTCAATCTCTACTTCTTCTGCTTCCGGCAAGCATGCAACGGTAGCTGTTGAAGTATGGATTCTTCCGCCTGATTCTGTTTCAGGAACGCGCTGTACACGGTGTGCCCCATTCTCATATTTCAGCTTTGAGAATGCGCCTCTTCCGTTAATCATGAAAATGATCTCTTTGTAGCCGCCGACTCCTGTTGAGTTTGCTTCCATCACTTCTGTTTTCCAGCCTTGGGCTTCAGCAAAACGGCTATACATGCGGTAAAGATCGCCTGCAAATAAGGCTGCCTCGTCTCCGCCTGCTGCACCGCGAATCTCCATGATTACGTTTTTGTCATCGTTCGGATCTTTTGGAACAAGAAGGATTTTCAAACGTTCAGAGAGCCCTTTTTCCTGTGCCTGAAGCTCAGAAAGCTCTTCTTTCACCATTTCACGCATATCTGCATCAAGCTTGTCATCAAGCATGATTTTTGCGTCATCGATCTGCTCTTTCACAGATTTATATTCACGGTATACTTCAACAGTTTCCTGCAGGTCAGATTGTTCTTTTGAATATTCACGAAGCTTCTTAGAATCGCTGATAATATCAGGATCCATCAGCAGCCCATTTAATTTTTCGTAGCGGTCTTCTACGGATTGTAAGCGATCTAACACGTTATTCACCTCAATTTTCGTCCATAACGTTATAATTATAGTATAGGTTAACCCAAGCGTCAAAAGCAAATTGACTAAGAAAAGTGCAAACGCCCGTTTAGTGCAGGCAGACAAATAAGGATTCGATAGAAAAGACGCTTATTGGCTTTACTGGCGGATTCATTACGCTTGCCGTCGAATCGAAAAATCTAATACATTCTTAAAACTCCAGAAAGCAAGGGAAGAAAAATGAAAATAAGAAAAGTGCATCATGTTGCCGTTATATGTACCGATTATGCCTTGTCAAAGGACTTTTATGTGAATAAGCTTGGATTTGAAGTAATCCATGAATTTTACCGTGCCGAAAGGGATTCGTATAAATTGGATCTGGCTGTTGGAGATCACACTCAAATTGAGCTGTTCTCTTTTCCATCACCCCCGGAACGTCCTTCACGCCCAGAAGCAGCAGGCCTTAGACATCTGGCTTTTTCTATTGAAAATATTCATGAGACAGTGAGTCATTTGAGTAAACTGGGAATCGAAACAGAGCCGATACGGGTTGATCCCTTCACAAACAGACACTTCACCTTTTTCCAGGATCCAGATGGATTGCCGCTGGAATTATATGAGGATCCCGTCGAAACAGCGAGTCACAAATCGTAAAATCTTCACTTTCTTTGACGAATCCATTCTTCTTTTGTCTGCATAGAAGGGATGCATCTTCCCCTTATCGAACATGTTGATTATCGTGTTTCGTATGTTTCGGATCGATTAAGATAGGGGGAAAAAGATGAATACAAGCCAGGTCGCGAAGTTATTGGGTGTGTCGCCGAAAACCGTACAGCGCTGGGTAAAGCAGCTGAATTTGCAGATGGAACGGAATGAGCTCGGCCATTATTTGTTTACAGATGAAGATATTAATACCTTAAGGGATATTAAAGATCAATTAAATCAGGGGATCCTTTTTCATGAAGTAAAGGTTGCGGAAAAGAAATCTCCTAGAAAAGGAATTATGAAAACAGAAGCAGCTGAATCCGATCCTGATTTCGATGAACTATTGCAAAAGATTGCTGAGCTTGATCAAAAAGTAAACAGCAAAGCAGACAGTGTTGTCTCATACCAGCTTTTGCAGCACCGCAGGGAAATTGAGGAATTAAACGAGCGAATCGCTGAACTGGAAGCTAAGATTGAAAGCTTCGAAAAACAAAAAGATAAGCATCCTGCCCAGCATCCTCTTGTTTTCGATCATATCAAAGCACCTAAAAAACAAAAGCGCAGAAATCTGATCAGCTCCATCTTCAGTTTCTAGCATGAAAAAACTCGTTTACACAGAAACGAGTTTTTATTTTGTTTCAAGATTCACTTTAATATCGTAACGCGGAATGATATTCTGCATTTTTGTTTGAAGTTCTGCCTGCTTCTTTTGTTTTTCATCCTCTGTGAGTTCTGAATCAGATGCTACATCCACCCAAATTGTGTTTCCATTCATCGTGACGTTGTTGATTTTAAGAGACTTGTCATTCCGGATGGCTTCTTGAAGTTTATCCATTTCATCTTCGTTTTGCTCGCGGTTTTTTGACAGATTTAAAAAATTGGGGTTCTGTTCAGTTGTTCCGCGTTCATTTGATACCCCTTCCCCTGTTTGTTTCAGCTCACTGCCTTTATGCGATTCAGGCTGAATTTCGGACTTCCCGCTTGGATTTGAACACGCTCCCAGTAAAAGCAATATAATGACCATCCAAACAACTTTCATTATGAACACCTCCATTTTTAAGGTGCCCAAATTCCTCATAAAAAAAGCTGCCTGATAAAAATTATCGGCAGCTTTGGTGTTTTATTATAAGTTCTGAGTTTCCTGTTCACTTCGAAATGCTTTTACAGGTTTTTCGGGTACTTCATGATGATGGCGGCATCTTGGCTCGTACGATTCAGATGCACCGACAAGAATGATTGGATCGTTGTACGATGCCGGTTTGCCATTAATCAGTCTTTGGGTTCGGCTTGCAGGAGATCCGCAAACAGAGCAGACAGCCTGAAGCTTTGTTACGAGCTCAGCGACAGCCATTAGTGCTGGAACTGTGCTGAATGGCTCTCCTCTGAAATCTTGATCAAGTCCTGCAGCAATCACACGGTATCCTTGATTGGCAAGCGTTGTGACAACATCCACAATTCCTTCATCAAAAAATTGAACCTCATCAACAGCGATAACGTCTGTTTCGGGTGTAATATATTTAAATAGATCACTTGAAGAGGCAACGGCATGACTGATCATCGCAGTCCCATTATGTGAAACAACCTCTTCGTCACTGTAGCGATTATCGATGGCGGGCTTAAACACCTTAACTTGCTGTTTGGCAAATTGCGCCCGGCGGACTCTTCTGATTAGCTCTTCAGATTTCCCCGAGAACATGCTTCCGCAGATGACCTCAAGCCACCCGCTTTGTTTCATAACATACATGAAAACGGCCTCTCCCTTCATGATTAAACCTGTTTCTATGGTTGAGCGCCCTTTATGACGTCACATTTCTATCGTAAAATAAACCGCAGCGGTTTATAAGTCTCGTATGAATCCATATGTAAAAGTGCTTATTCCACTCTTATTATGGCTGTTTTTCCCAAGAATTCGCGGGAAATGGCGTAAAAAAACAGGCAAGACAGAAATCTTGCCTGTTTCCTTTAATCTATGATTATTTAAGACCGTATTTTTTGTTGAAGCGATCAACACGACCGTCAGCAGAAGCGAATTTTTGACGTCCTGTGTAGAATGGATGGCACTCAGAGCAAACCTCGATGCGCACCTCGTCTTTTACAGAACCAGTTTCAAATTCATTTCCACAAGCACATTTAACCATAACTTTTTTGTAGTTAGGATGTATAGCTGCTTTCATTCCGTTTCATCTCCTTCCGCCCTGAATCGTTTGTCGAAACAGAGTTATCAATTCCAGAAGATTGACTTCCGGAAAAGCACATAAAAAAATTATAACAAGCTTCCAATTTATTTGCAACTAGTTCGGAATAAAATTTACAATCGTTTTCCCGAGACACCTGCCGCTTTCCATTCAGCATCTAAAATGCTGAAGAATTCTTCATTGGATTTTGAATTACGCAATTTTTTAAGGAATTTTTCAGCAAAGTCAGGTGAATCTGACATTGATTTGCGGATCGCCCAAAGTTTTTCAAGATGCTCTCTAGGAATAAGCAATTCTTCTTTACGCGTTCCAGAACGGCGGATATCGATTGCCGGGAAGATGCGTTTTTCAGCAAGAGAACGATCAAGGTGAAGTTCCATGTTGCCCGTTCCTTTAAACTCCTCATAGATCACATCATCCATACGTGAACCTGTATCTACTAGAGCTGTTGCAAGAATTGTCAGGCTGCCGCCTTCTTCAATGTTTCTTGCCGCTCCAAAAAACCGCTTCGGACGGTGAAACGCAGCCGGATCGATGCCGCCTGACAGCGTACGTCCGCTCGGCGGAATAACAAGGTTATAAGCACGCGCAAGGCGAGTGATGCTGTCCATAAGGATGATGACGTCTTTCTTATGCTCGACAAGGCGCATTGCACGTTCAAGTACGAGCTCTGCAACTTTGATATGGTTCTCAGGAACTTCATCAAATGTTGAGCTCACGACATCGCCCGCTACAGAACGTTCAATATCCGTTACTTCCTCAGGACGCTCATCGATCAGAAGAACGATCAATTCAGCTTCAGGATGATTCGTTGTCACACTGTTAGCGATTTCTTTTAATAACATCGTTTTACCCGCTTTAGGAGGAGCAACGATTAGTCCGCGCTGTCCAAATCCAACAGGAGCAATCACGTCCATGATGCGTGTCGAAAGGTCATTTGGTTTTGTTTCAAGAATAATTTGTCTGTTCGGGTACAGCGGTGTCAAAGCCGGAAAATGAACACGCTCTTTTGCAGATTCAGGGTCGTCCCCATTTACTGCCTCTACGTGAAGCAATCCGTAATAGCGTTCATTTTCCTTCGGCGGACGCACTTTACCGGAAACCTTGTCTCCGTTTCTTAAATCAAAACGGCGGATTTGCGAAGCTGAAATATAGATATCTTCAGAACTCGGGGAATAATTGATAGGTCTTAAGAACCCAAATCCCTCTGATTGAATAATTTCAAGAACGCCTTCCATGAACAATAAGTCCTCTTGTTCAGCGTTTGCTTTTAAAATGGCAAAGATCAATTCTTTTTTTGTCAGTTTACTGTAATATGAAATTTTATAATGACGCGCAAGTTCATATAACTCTTTTAATTTCATATGTTCGAGATTGGAAATTGAAACCTCGCTCATGTCAACACCACACTTTATAAATTATAAAAAACATTGGTTCTTCCATCTATATTCGTAAAAAATTAGAAAATGGATCAGATATAGAGAAGAAATAGAAGATAGGCTTGAAGTAGGAAAAGCAGTGTGAAAGATAATCTTTCATTTACGCAGCACTCTTTAGTTTTACCTTATTTGCTGAATTTAATCAATATATTTCACACATTGAAATGATTTTGAAATAAACCCAGAAAAGCTGAAACGGCTTGCACAGACCTTAGATTATTCTACAAAAAAGAAGCGAGCAGCCGAAGCCGCTCTGCTTTTTTCATTATTGTGGTTTATTTCATTACTAGATTTGGTTTTTTGCTTAAGCTGTGTGTGCCGTCAATAAAACGAACAGTTCCTGATTTTGCACGCATAACAAGTGATTGAGTTGTTCCGATAGAAGCTTTGAACTGAACCCCTTTAAGGAGTTCCCCGTCAGTAACGCCTGTTGCAGCAAAAATGGCATCTTCGCCTTTTACCAGGTCTTCCATGAGGAGTACCTTGTTAACGTCTAGACCCATCTTTTCGCATCTTTCGCGTTCTTCATCATTTTGCGGGAGCAGTTTGCCTTGGATTTCTCCCCCAAGGCACTTTAGCGCCACTGCTGCCAATACGCCCTCAGGCGCACCGCCTGATCCAAACAGGATATCTACACCCGTATGATCAAATGCTGTATTGATCGCACCAGCAACGTCGCCATCATTGATCAGCTTAATGCGGGCGCCAGCCTCGCGAAGCTCTTTAATGATATGCTCGTGTCTTTCACGGTTTAAGATCGTTGCAACGACATCCTCAATGTTTTTATTCTTTGCTTTTGCAACAGCCTTTAAGTTATCGATGATTGGAGCATTAATATCAATGCAGCCTACTGCTTCAGGTCCAACCGCAATTTTATCCATGTACATATCCGGTGCATTCAGAAGATTTCCGTGATCTGCAATTGCAATGACTGCAAGTGCATTCCAGCCTCCTGATGCAACGATATTTGTGCCCTCAAGCGGATCAACAGCAACGTCTACACGCGGTCCATAGCCTGTCCCAAGCTTTTCGCCGATGTAGAGCATTGGCGCTTCGTCCATCTCGCCTTCTCCGATTACAACTGTGCCTTTCATCGGAATGGTATCAAATACGTCTCTCATTGCGGATGTTGCTGCATCATCAGCTTCATCTTTTTTGCCTCTTCCCATCCAGCGTGCAGAAGCAAGTGCTGCTGCCTCCGTTACGCGGACCAGTTCCATCGATAAACTTCTCTCCATTGTTCGTTCCTCCCATGTATCCCATGCTGTGATTTTTATTTATCTAAGCTCTTTTCATAATTATTGTTGCTTATATTGGAAAAAGAGCACGATATATACCTCTATACGTGAGAAAATTAAATACGGAAAGCAACTATCTCTGCAAAATCAGCCTTTATTTATGAGCTTTGCAGCTGCTCAATTTCCTGTTCTGTCAGCTTTTCACGCCAAATTGTTGCCCCGAGGCTTGTCAGCTTTTCTTCAAGCTGGCTGTAGCCGCGGTCAATGTGCTCGAGACCCGTGACCTCTGTCACTCCTTCTGCAATCAAACCGGCTGCCACCAATGCAGCACCTGCGCGAAGATCGCTTGCCTTTACTTTGGCGCCTTGAAGCTTTGTTGGCCCTGACACAATCGCTGATCTGCCTTCCACCTTAATCTTTGCTCCCATCCGGCGCAATTCATCAATATGCTTAAAGCGCGCAGAATAGATCGTATCCGTCACAACACTTGTCCCAGAAGACTTCGTTAACAAGGATGTAAATGGCTGCTGCAGATCTGTCGGAAAACCTGGATAAACAAGCGTTTTAATATCTACTGCTTTTAGTTCCTTCTGGCCGCCGACAATCCAGATCTGATCATTATTTGTTTCAACGTGGATGCCCATCTCTCTGAATTTGGCAATGAGAGATTCAAGGTGAAGCGGAATTACATTATCAATCAGCACTTCCTGACCCATTGCTGCCCCGATAATCATATACGTTCCAGCTTCAATTCTGTCCGGAATAATGGAGTGTCTGCAGCCATGAAGACTTTCAACACCATCAATGCGGATGACATCTGTACCTGCGCCTTTTATTCTTGCGCCCATGCTGGATAAAAGCGTAGCAACATCAATAATCTCCGGCTCTTTTGCTGCATTCTCAATAATCGTCTGTCCTTTTGCAAGCACAGCAGCAAGCATAATATTAATGGTTGCACCAACACTTACAACGTCCAAATAGATTCGTGCACCTTTTAATTCCTCAGCGCGCAAATAGATGGCACCTTGTTCATTTGTTACCTGTGCCCCTAAAGCTTCGAAACCTTTAATATGCTGATCAATTGGTCGAGGCCCAAGGTGGCATCCTCCAGGCAAACCGATAACTGCCTTTTTAAAACGTCCAAGCATCGCACCCATTAAATAATAAGAAGCGCGCAGCTTTTTGACCTTCCCGCTTGGAAGAGGCATGGAGATCATCTCTGCCGGATTCACATACATTTCGTTATCCTTAAATTCAGCTGTCCCTCCAATTTCTTCGAGAAGCCCTTTTAAAATATGTACATCCGAAATATCGGGTAAACCTTCAATCGTCACGGGTGATTGCGCAAGGATGGTAGCGGGTATTAATGCAACCGCACTGTTTTTGGCACCGCTTATATTAACCGTTCCTTTTAAAGGATATCCGCCTGCTATTTTTAACTTTTCCATGATAGTCTCCTTTCTCAGAGAAGTTGGCTTATTGCTCAAGCTAAAAGCCATCGTGTTATGAGATTAAAATGGTGGTTCTTAAGTCTAAAAACCCTAACCTGCACGATTAAAAATGAAAGAGACTCTGGAAAAGATCTCTTTTCAACAAATATTTTCCATTAATGCGGCAAAGAATACAAGTTCAAGATTTTTTTTCTTTTATTCATTATGACATATGAAATTTTTTTAGATACCATTTAATTTAATGAAGAGGTCATTTGGCAGGGGGAATTTATAAGCGAATAGAAGGTTCTTAATTTAAGAGACAAATGGCAAGCACTATGCTTGCCATTCATTAAGTCTATAGTCATTGCAATCTATTGTATACGATTATTCCAGTCTGCTAAAAACTTTTCGATTCCCTGATCTGTTAAAGGATGCTTGCAAAGCTGATTAATGACGTTGAATGGAATAGTGGCAATATGTGCACCGTGAAGAGCTGCTTCTGTCACGTGCATTGGATGTCTGATGGATGCTGCAATGATTTGAGATTCGATTCCGTGAATATCAAACATTTGCGAGATTGTAGAAATCAGCTCCATGCCATTTTGTCCAATGTCATCCAATCGGCCCACAAATGGTGATACATATGTAGCACCGGCTCTTGCAGCAAGCAATGCCTGATTTGCATTGAAAATCAGTGTAACATTCGTTTTAATGCCAAGGTCTGTTAAAGCTTTGACAGCCTTCAAACCGTCTGGCGTCATTGGAACTTTCACTGTGATGTTCGGTGCAATCTTAGCAAGCTCCTTGCCCTCGTCAATCATTTCCTCTGCCTTTAAGGAAATAACTTCTGCACTGACTGAACCTGAGACGATTGCTGTGATTTCTCTTAGGCGATCATGAAAGGATACATTTTCTTTTGCTACTAAACTCGGATTCGTTGTAACACCTGATAAAATTCCAAGAGACTGTGCTTCTTTTATTTCTTCGACATTTGCCGTATCAATGAAAAATAACATTCTGCCATCCTCCTAAGATATCAGAAAAATTGATCTTGTTTACGCTTACTTATTATTGAAAGAGAAACCGCCTTATCGTTTCTGAAGTGTATCAAAGGCGGTTTTATCTTTTTTTGAAAAATTAAGCTCTGCCAGCAGAACCGAATTCTTTCATTTTGCCTGCAACTGTAGCTTTAATTGCATCGCGTGCAGGTCCTAAGTATTTACGTGGATCGTATTCGTTAGGCTTAGCTGCTAATGTTTCGCGAACTGCTTTTGCAGAAGCGATTTGGTTTTCAGTGTTAACGTTGATTTTAGCTGTACCGAAAGAGATCGCTTTTTTGATATCGTGTGTTGGGATACCAGTTCCGCCATGAAGAACTAAAGGCATACCTGTAAGGTTACCGATTTCTTCCATCTCTTTGAAACCTAAGTTAGGCTCGCCTTTGTAAGGACCGTGTACTGATCCAAGTGCTGGAGCAAGGCAGTCGATGCCTGTGCGTTTTACCATTTCGTCGCACTCTTTAGGATCAGCGTAAATAACGCCTTCAGCAATTACGTCATCCTCTTGTCCGCCGACAGTTCCAAGCTCAGCTTCAACAGAAACGCCTTTTGAATGAGCATAGTCCACAACTTTAGCTGTTGTTTCGATGTTTTCTTCAAATGGGTGGTGAGAAGCATCAATCATAACTGAAGTGAATCCAGCATCGATTGCTTCTTTACATTTTTCAAAGCTTGAACCATGGTCAAGGTGAATCGCAACTGGAACAGTCACTTTCAAGTCTTCCATAAGTCCTTCTACCATTTTAACAACTGTTTTGAAGCCGCTCATGTAACGTGCAGCGCCCTCAGATACACCAAGGATTACAGGTGATTTTTCTTCTTCAGCAGCTTGAAGAATTGCTTGAGTGAACTCAAGGTTGTTCAGGTTAAATTGACCTACAGCGTAACCTTCGCTTTTTGCTTTATTCAACATTTCTGTCATTGATACTAAAGGCATGTCGAAATATCCTCCCTATGCAGCTAATTTGCTAAACCGAAAAGCTTACGTAACATCTAGCATGACCAGAACGATTGCAATGTATGTAATCTGATGAAATGATATACGGGCTTTTCTCATTAACTAGCATACCAACTTATGAGAGAAACGGCAACTTTTCGACATAAATCTGAATTTTCTGTAAATATTTAATTTGATCTGATTGGAATGTACTTTCTCACAGCATCACGAATCTCATCTATATCAAATGGTTTTGCGAAATGCGTAAGCGCTCCAAGGTCTTTCGCTTCCTGAATCATATCGAGCTCGCCATATGCAGTCATAATGATAACGCGGATGTCAGGCTCAACCACCCTCATGCGTTTTAGGATTTCAATTCCATCCATTCCAGGAATTTTCATATCTAAAAGCACTAAATCCGGTTTATGCTTGTCAACAATTTCCAAAGCCTGAAAGCCATTTGCCGCCTGGAATGTCTGATATCCTGCTTTTTGAAAAACCTCATTCAGCAAAATTCGGATTCCATACTGATCGTCCACAATTAATATTTTTTCATTCATGTCCCTGCACCTCTTCATATTAGGATTATTCAGCAAAAACTGCCGACCATTTCTATTTAAGCTCTTTTCTGAATCCTTGTTGCTTTCAAATGATATTTAAGGTGCTCACCGCACTTTTAAGACTCTAATGCTTAACTGGCAAAGAGCACGAAAACCATTTTATATACGTAGTTTTACTGCGAAACAACAATCTATGCGAAAACAGCTATGTTTACTTAAACCTGCGGAGAGCTTTCTCCCTAGTATAAGACAGTCCGCTGAAACATACGATATTTATTCGGTTCTGCGTATTCTTATTCCTGCTTAAATAAGAAGAACTTTATCGACAAATTCTGAAATGCCCTGTTAGGAGTTCTAATTATTATTCGTTATAATAATGGATGTAAAGGAGTGTTTTTTCTATGATGAAAATTTTCATGACACAATTGAATGGCCACTTCAGCCGGATCCATGAGCAGGAAGAGTCTGCAATAGAGGACGGCGCAAGACTGCTTGCACAGGCTGCAGTCGGAAGCGGCACTATATATATACATGGGTTTGATGAACTTGGCGGCATTACTGGTGAAGCGGTGTTAAGCGCTGAGCCCCTGCCTGGTGCAAAATCTTTATTTCTTGAGGACGGCTCAATGAATAAGCTGACAGATGCAGACCGCGTACTGCTGTTTACCCATCGGTCGAATGACCTGAAGGCGATAGAGCTTGCTCTGAAGCTGCAAGAAATCGGCGCCGGCACAGTCGGCGTATCATGCTTGATGAAGGATGAAGATGCAAGTCTTGATGAGCTTGTGGATGTTCATATTGATACAAAGCTGAAAAAGGGTCTGATTCCGGATGAGGATGGCAGCCGCTATGGCTATCCTGCTTTAATGACATCGCTATTTGCCTATTATGCACTGAGTTTTACACTAAAAGAGATACTTAGTGAGTATGAATAGACATGCGGTGCCGAAAGGAGGCCTTGCCAGCGCAGAAAAATGAAATCTGCTGCATCTTCCAAACATGCAGAAACAGTTTTCAGCGAAAATCGCCCTTTTATTAGCGGAAAAGGAATAATTTATAGCCAGTTTTCTGTTTTTATTAGCCGATTTTGAGTTTTATTTAGCCGGCCATTTTTTCGAACTATCCGCTACATTTAATAATTGTGCACTTTTTCTAATTTCTGAGAATTGGCCTGGACTAGCCAAAATTTATCTTGGGACAACACGGGAACATCAAAATCCTCTGTTAGCTAAGACAAAAAACCCCTGACAGCTCAGCTGTCAGGGGTTTTCTCATATTTATTTTTCAGAAGCCATCAATGATGCATTCACGAATTCACGGAATAATGGCTGCGGTCTTGTTGGTCTTGATGTAAATTCCGGGTGGAACTGGGATGCCACAAACCAAGGATGATCTTTTAATTCGATGATTTCAACCAGTCTGCCGTCAGGGCTTGTACCTGAGAAGATGAATCCTGCGTCTTCCATTGCTTGACGGTATTCATTGTTGAACTCATAGCGATGACGGTGACGCTCATAGATAACTTCATCCTGATATGCCTCAAATGCACGTGATGATGGATCAAGCTTAGCCGGGTAAAGTCCAAGACGAAGTGTGCCGCCAAGGTCCTCGATATCTTTTTGCTCTGGAAGCAAGTCAATAACCGGGTATGGTGTTGCAAGATCAAGCTCTGATGAATGTGCACCCTGCAGTCCAAGAACATTGCGTGCATATTCAATTGAAGCTACTTGCATGCCAAGACAGATTCCAAAGAATGGCACTTTGTTCTCACGAGCATATTGAGTTGCAAGGATTTTCCCTTCTACGCCGCGATCTCCGAATCCGCCTGGAACAAGGATTCCATCCACGTCTGAAAGCAGCTCTTCTGTGTTCAATGCTGTTACTTCTTCAGCATTGATCCATTTGATGCTGATGTCTGCATCAAATGCATAGCCTGCATGACGCAACGCTTCAACAACGGAAATGTAAGCATCTTGAAGCTCTACGTATTTACCGACGATTGCAATGCGAACTGTTTTAGACAGGTTCGTTACTTTTTGAACTAGCTCGATCCACTCAGACATTTCAGGTTCGCGTGAATCAAGTTTTAAGTGATCGCAAGTGATTTGGTCAAGATGCTGTTCTTGAAGTGCCAATGGGATGGAGTAAAGAGTATCTGCATCACGGCATTCAATAACTGCGTTTGTATCAATATCACAGAATAAGGCAATTTTGTCCTTCATGTCCTGTGAAATTGGCATTTCTGTACGAAGAACGATTACGTTTGGCTGAATGCCCAAGCTTCTTAGTTCTTTTACACTGTGCTGTGTCGGCTTTGTTTTCATTTCGCCTGCAGCTTTGATGTAAGGAACAAGTGTACAGTGGATGTACATGACATTGTCACGGCCAATGTCGCTCTTCATTTGACGGATAGCTTCAAGGAATGGAAGTGACTCGATATCCCCTACCGTTCCTCCGATTTCAGTAATAACAACATCCGCATTTGTTTCTTTTCCTGCACGGAATACACGGTCTTTGATCTCATTTGTAATATGAGGAATAACCTGCACTGTTCCGCCAAGGTAATCGCCGCGGCGTTCTTTCTTTAATACAGACGAGTAAATTTTACCAGTTGTTACGTTGCTGTATTTATTTAAATTTATATCAATGAAACGCTCATAGTGTCCTAAGTCCAAGTCTGTTTCAGCACCATCGTCCGTTACGAAGACCTCTCCATGCTGATAAGGACTCATCGTTCCTGGATCCACGTTGATGTATGGATCAAACTTTTGGATTGTCACCTTTAATCCGCGGTTCTTTAGCAAACGTCCAAGAGATGCAGCTGTAATCCCTTTTCCTAATGAGGATACAACTCCTCCTGTAACAAAAATATACTTTGTCATGTGTTCTTCTCCCTTCAAGTGATGTATAAGATTAATGTGCACAAAAGAAAACATTCCCAATCTAATGGGAACGATTTTACTTTATAAGTTTTGTTTGGGGGCTATAAAGAAAAGCGGAAGCGCCTTGTTCAGCTCCGACAGGCAGATAAGGATCCGGCAGATAAGGCGCTTTTTGCCTTTACTGACGGGGCCGTTCTGACCGAGGAGCTAGGCGCTGGAGCTAGACATGAATGCTCAAACTTGCTCTCGCCTGTAAATAAATAAAGCGGAAGTAACTTGCCCGGCAGTAAAAATGCCAGCTTTCGGCTGCCTATATATGGCCAGCAGGAATTGATCCGCGCTTTGTAAAAATAAGAAAGCTCCCTTTCCGCTTTACGAAAGGGAGCATGGTATATAAAATCCATAGGTATTGCTTTTAAAGAGCCCAAATAAGATTCTACCTAGTTGGTTCCTGAAAGTCAAGATGATTATAAATCTTCTTCCTCTTCTTCTTCAAGATCCTCGTCCAGGTCTTCTTCCAACTCTTCTTCTTCAAGATCGAACTCTTCGTCTTCAATGACTTCATCGATTTCTTCTGCATCGTCATCCAGATCGTCGTCGTCATCAAGGTCATCGTCAGTATCGTCTTCGTACTCTTCGATGTCATCATATTCTAATTCTTCTTCATCCACTTCATCGAAATCATCAATTTCAAGGTCTTCAGCAACCGCTTTTTTCGCTTTTTTCTTCTTAGGCTTAGCGACTGGCACAACCTCTTCTTCGATTTGTTCATATGGGTACCAGCTGCGCAGTCCCCAAGTATTTTCCCCAACACAAATATAACGTCCGTCGATATTCAAATCCGTGTAGAATTGTGAAATTTTATCTTCAACCTGGCTTTGAGTCAAGCCGATTATTTGGCTGATCTCTTTTACTAAATCTTTAAAAAGATATGGCTGTTTTTTTTCTGTCATCAGGTCGTATGCAACTTCAACCATTGACAATTCTTTAAGCTGTTCCTTGGAATATTGTGAAATACTCAAAGTGAGGCACTCCCTTTCTCGTCGTTCATCTATTGGAGGTAAAAAAAACGCAAGCGGCTTTGTCAGCTGGACAGCCTGTTTTTTCTCACCCTATAAGAAATCCGGAAGTGAGATTGATAGCACCGTCCGAATCCTATGTATTCAAGTCATACCATTCATTATAAACAAATTCTAACACTTTATGCTACCTTAATCTTCTTCCTTGTAATAAATCAGAATAATTTTCATCATTTCTATTAAAATTTAGATCTTCATAGAAAAACTCGGAAGAATTCCCGAGTTTTCAGCGGCTGTTTTTGATTTGTTTAAAGTTGTTCTGAAGCTCCTGAAGGCGGACGCGGCCTTGTTCGCGCAGCTGTTTGTTCTCATCTTCAATTGCCTTTGTTTCCTGCATGCCTTTTAGGATAATGCTCCAGGTTTCTTCGATTGTTTCCATTTTAATGCTTGGACTTCCTGAAAGTCTTGCAATATCAACACTTTGCTTTGATATATTTTGAGCGTTTCGGACAAGCATTTCATTTGTGCGTTTTTCAAGCTCGTTCATAGAATCGGCCACAAGCTTCTGTCTTTTTGCAGCAATAGCATTGATAAGACCTGTTTTAAAGATTGGAATGGTTGTGACGAAAGCAGAGTTGATTTTTCCTATCAGCTTTGTATTTCCTCTTTGCAGAAGCCGAATTTGCGGCGCTGACTGATAGGCAACTTGTTTGGCAAGCTCCAGGTCATAAACTCTTTGTTCAAGTACTTCTACCGCATTTCGCATTGTATCAAGCTCCATTTGTGCAAGCTGATCTCCTGATGCTGCTTTTGTTTCTAAAGCCGGAAGCTGCTGCTTCAGTTCAGCTGCTTTCATATCCCCGGCCACGATATATTTTTCAAGCTCCATGTAATACTGGAAGTTTTGTTCATACAGCTGTTCTAGTGTATTGGTTGAACGCTTCATTTCATCTTCATATTTGACGATTTCCATGTACACTTTATCAATTTCCCCGCCCATCGTCTGGTACTTGGACATGATTTTCTCTACCATTTTCTGGCCGCGGTTAAAGATTTTCTTCATAAACCCTTTATTTTCCGCAAAATCCTTTGGATCAAAGCGGTCCATGATTTTGCCAAGATGTTTGAGGAGAGCGCTTGACTCTTCCATACTGCTTGACTGCATCGTATTTAATATTTTTCCTGAAAAAGCGGAAATTTCATCCGCCGGCGCTTTTCCATATTCAAGCATGCCGACTTGATTGCGGTAGTCAATCATTTGCGCAAGCTTTTGAACTTCCGGTTCTTTTTGCAGCTGCACTTTCATATTGTTCGGCCCTTGCTGCAGAACCTCTTCCATTTGATCCACTTTACCCAGTCCTGGTACTTGAGACATGTTGGTATCCTCCCTCGATAATAAAATCAGAACATTTTTCGGATGAATTTTTTCAGCCGCGAAGGCTCCTGAAACGCTTCACCAAAGCTCATTTCATCCAGCCAATGACTGTCAAAATATCGTTCATCTACAAAGTTTTCTATGTCATTATGACCCGGCGGATTGTAAATCACGATATCCAGTCCGAATTCATTCATTAAAAGCAGAATGGCTGCATCAGCACGTGTCATGATGCCGTTATTCTCATTATTGTAAAGCACAACCCGCGGCACATATTGAGAGTAATCGAAATTCTGCAGCAGCTTAATCATGCTGTTTGGAATATTCATAGCTTGATTAAACAAATATAATTGCAGATCATATAAGCTTTCCTGATCTTGTTTTTTCAATTTAGGATGTGCGCAATATCTCGAGATTGCTTCAGCAATTCCCTTTTGCAGGCCGGTTGGAAGGTTGCTGTATCTCCACCAATGACTGTTCATCATTTTTTCAGCCTGGAGCTCCTGCTTTTCACTCAGGGCATTTTGATAATGAAAGTGAGGGTTTCCTTTCGCTTCCCAAGTAAAAGGAAATTGTTTAATAACCTCTGCATATTCATAATCGGCCAAGTCCTGAATCTTGCTCCAGTAAGCCCGCCGGTTTTTTGTCATCCCAAAAATTTTTGAAAAGATGGCCGGTATATTCACTGTCTGGTTCCGGACTTCAAAATTCGGCCTTAAAAATGCTCTTTCTTTTATAAGAATGAAAAGTTCGTCGTATGTTGTTTTCAGCGTAATGGCATTAGGAGAATAATTTCTGAATTGCCACGGCTTATAAAGCATGGAATCATCTGAATGAAGTACCTGGTCTATTTCTTTCGATGCTTTATAAGCAATAGTAGAAGTTCGCTCAGGCCTTATTTTTGGAAACGCTGTCAGTTGATGAGTCCCCGGATAGCGAATGATCTTGCATATCGCTTCATCCGGATCTGCATCGGCCATTATATCTGTTCCCTCCGGATGGGCAATGATGACGTCACAGCCGAAAAGAATAAGGAACGTAAGAAAGTATTGCTCGCTTGCCGTCGCATTTCCATACCAGAAAAATGCTGGTATTCTGTCTTCTTGCTTTGCAGTTTTCTCAAGTTCTTTATATAAATGATTCCACGTCCATTTAACAAGATCCACAATGACTCTTCTGAAATCTCCTGTTTCATCCTTGCGCTCCTCGAAAAAAGGAGTCAGCACTTTGATGACACAAGCTCTCAAATGGCGGTTCAATTCAGGATTTTTAAGCATTGGAAGCAGCTGGTCACGGTCCATAAAAGCGACAAACCGGTTCACTGACAGTTTTTCTTTTCCATGCAGTATTAATAAGTTCTGAATCGCCTGGAATTTTTCCTGCGGAATCGTTTTGTCGAGATTTTCACTGATAAAGTGAAGGTCAAGTTCTTCGTTATGAACAAGATCATAGAGCATTTGAAAATACTCATCTTCCACTAAAGGTGTTCCAAGCATCCGAATGGCTATTTGAGGGATTTTCATTTCAGAGGGAGTATTCACAAATCCCGAGCGCTCGGATAACGGCTGAAAAAGAAGCGCTTGCCAATCTGTTTCAAGATTAGCCGCTGCTACTGGCTGATATGTTCGAATCATCTCTCTTCCCTCCCCCAAAAGTCACATCCAGCTATCTATTTTATATTCTTACGTTTCATTCGAGCAGAAATGTAACGTTCCAGAAAAGAGTCTATCTGCCTGTTCTCTTTTCGCCAAAAACGTGCTGCATTCCTTCACTCGTTACAACCCATGTTTTCCCGAATTTTCGAATGGTGCCTTTAGGGAATTGATCAATCCGTTTACGCAGGGCAGAATTGTCTATTCCCCATTCCCGGCAGGCCTGAGTGGAACTCATAATATTCTTATCCAATAAATTTGTATGGTTCTTTTCTAATGTAACCAATACGTTCACTCCAATAATATCTAAAGAAAATCAATCTTGCAGCCATTTGAAATCGGAACACCTTGTTATTATTGTACCAGCACGAGGTAAATATTTCTATTTTACAACTCAGCTGGTGCCGGGCTTACTTTCGCCAATATGTTTTCCAAAATTTCTTCAGAGGCAAAAATCCCATTTTTGTTCGTTCTTTTAATCGTTTCTACTAAACGTGTATTTGATTCGCCCAATTCTCCGTGCAGCGGTGAAAAGGCATGATCTGCACCTTCAAGCATGCATAGATCAAGCAGTGAATCCCCCGCAGTAATAACAGTTTTTGCACCAATTGCTTCTTTGACATAAGCAACGGCATCCCATTTGTTGATCGGCTTTGGTACAAAGTAAAGCTTTCTCCCTTGCAGAGAGTGCTTCCAGCCATGTCGATCCAGCCACAGGATAAATTCCTGCAGACGCACTTCAGGAATGAGAGCGCGATCGATAATATTATATAGAAAGAGATTTTCAGCATTTTTTTGTTTTAACACCCAATCATCTGCTGCAATCTCCTGAAACTTGAGGGAAACCTCTTCTAAACTTGTGCATTCATTTTTCATCAGGTTTTCTAAATGCTCTTTCCATTCCGAGTCGAGCTTCCCGTTCTTGAATACATGTCCACCGTTACTGGTGACCGCATAGCCTGGGATAATTTCTTCCTGGAAAACAGTGATGCGCTCGTATTGTGAGGGGGTTCTTGTAGTTACGGGCACAAATGTCATTTGCTCCGCAATTTCCTTCAGCATGGAAATGGCTTTTTTCGTCATAAATGAAATTTCCTGACCTTCGAGCGTTTCGATCAGGCGAATATCAGATTCGCTCACCGGCTCCCGGAAGGACCTTCTTGAATAAATGAGTGTTTGATCCAGATCACTTGCAAAAATCACAGATTGTTCCTCCTAGTTTAGGGGCTTAATAATGCCGCAGCATGAATATGACATGTTCTTGTATTCGATGACCGGTACGTTTCTTTCTTTTGCAAGCAGGAAAATGTGTTCAAGATCCTTATTGTTTAAATCTTTCACAAGAATTTTCCATGGTATTCGGCGCAAAAGCACACGTGTTGTTTCTCCGACCCCTGGTTTAACATGGTGAATATTTTCAATGCTGAAATCATCCTGAATTTGTTTAATGTCCTGGATGCCTTTCCAAGTCGGTTCTTTATCCTCTGCCTCAAGCTTTAACACTTGCTCGGCGATTTCTTTCGAAACATGTGAAAACTCAGAGACGACAACGTCAATAAAGTGATTCGAAACATCCTCAGGAAGCAGTTCAGAATAATATTTAGCCCCGTGAAAATCATCAGGTCCAATGAACTGGTCATTTAATACGGTCCTGCTGACCAATCCTGAAACGGTAGAATTCAAGCAGGCACTTGGAATTAAGAAATCTTCTCTAGTTCCGTAAATCTCCGTGCAATAACCAGGATCTGCCAAGACAGCAAGTGAATCATCGATATTCATTTCGTATTTCCTATTGAAGCCGGCGACAGCCTCTGTCAGTTCTCTCGTAATAGCGCCTTTACCAGTCCAGCCGTCCACAAACTGTACATGATCATTCGGATGATTCTGAGCAATATATCTTATCGCATTTTCATCAATCCCGCGGCCTCTGACGATGGAAACACTATAATGAGGAACGTTAAGATTATAGGTTTTCAGCAGATATCTCTTCATCAAAATGCCGATCGGTGTACCTGCTCTTGCAAGTGATACAAGAACGATGCTGCGGCCCTTCACTTTAAGGATGCGCTCTGCAACTGTTCCTACTGCAATCGCCAGTTTCTGTTTGTACATATCTAAAGAATGATGAAAAAGCTGTAAATATTCATCTGTCGGCTTGTATTCAATCGGTAGCATTTCTGAGTAATGGGTTCCGCTTTGAACTGCCTGCTCTCTTTCTAAGGTTGATTTTTCAAGGCTGACCTGACTCAGATCCTTTAATAAGAAAATAACGTCCTGCTCCGAGTAGCTTCCCATTGCTGCCGGTTTTGGCAATTGCTGCTCCACCTTATTCATCTGCTGCACTTCCTTTTTTGTTTGTACTGAAAAAAACGAGATTGATGATTGGAAAAACTCTTTTCAGCTGGTTCATCATTGATTTCATATGATCACTTAAAACAGCCCGTTCAAAAAAGACAAAGACTTCATCGTATTGACCCTGTTCTGCATTATAAAAGAAATTAGCCGTTTCTCCGTCTTCCGGGCTTGTAAAAGGATAACCGCTTTTCACCGCGTAATCTTCCCTGTCAACCGGATGAATCGGACTTCTGGTGGTTGATTGATAGAAGATCCCTTCTCCCATAAAGGATGCCGTTTTCATAGGCACATACATAAATTCCCCTGTACCAAGGCATAGCGTTTTCTTTCCTTTACGGAATTCAAAAAGCCTGGCTGCTGCGCTTTGACAATAATCATCGACACTAAGCTGCTCCTGATCTGAAAGACCGAATCTGCCTGTGTGTATTATATAGGGTGCAGAAAGAAGTTCAGAGGAATATGAAGTCGTATCATTACCAGATATATAGATTTCATTTATCTCAGATTCAGACACCTGTTCTGATCGTTTTTCAGCCTGGTTCTCTGCAACCGGGTTCCCGGTTGTTGAAATAAGACCTGTTATTAAAGAAACAGTATGAATCGTAACACCAAGTCTTTCTTCTGTTTCTTTGAATCTTTTTTGATCCTCTTCTGAGCGCCAATCCAGAATAGACACGACTGTATATTCACGGCGAGGATACTTCGATTGGATAGATTCAATGATATTCAGAGCCGTTTTCCCTGTTGTTACTTCATCATCCACTAAAACGATCGGACTGTCATTTTCAAATAGACTATTGTCCACATAACAGCGGTGAGAGGTCGCATGAGAGTGCTCTTCTTCAAAATTAATTATGGAATCCATTCCAGATACCAATTCCCTTGTCGTATGAAAAAAAGAAGCATTTTCAAAGTTTTCAAAAACTGCATGTCCAAGGGCAGTTGCTGTTTCAGCAAATCCTATAAATAGAGCCTGATCGTTTAAAGTGCAGCGGTACCCACTCTTTTGAATCGCTTCTCCGTTTAATCCAGCAAGGATTTGGTCTCTTTCAGGATGGGTTTCTCCGTGTACAACCTCCATATATCTTGCTGCAAGAGCTTGTCCAGTTAAAAGAGCAAGCGCAGGATCAACAGGAATATGTTTGCCGAGGACTTTGCTCACAAATAAGAAGCCTCTTTTTTTATTAATCCGTGCTGCCATTGAAAACAGGTTTTCCAAAGGAAGAAGATACGGATTGCTTGTCAATTCAATTTCCACAGAAAGCTTTCCTAATAAATCAAATGTATAATTGTTCGTTTGTTGTTTCGCTGATAAGGTCAATAAATGATTGCTGCTCATGGAACACCCCGTATATTTTTGATTTCAAGATGATTTTCCGCGCCCAATTGTAATGGGGTTTAATTTCGTTCATTTTATTTGAAAACTCACTTCTGATGACGCCGTTATAAGATTGCGCCTGATCAAGGATTGATGATGCATCCAAATATTCTTCCTTTGTCACGGCATTCAGCGCGTTTACTATTTTAATATGCAGCGGATGAATAATGGTCTTGCCTACAAGGCCATTCGTATTATCAAGGACGATTTCATGGATTAATCCATCGTCATAACGGTCGATCAGGTTTGCTCTGAACTCAAGACCCTCGGTGCCGTATGCCTGCTGAAAAGGAGTCTGTCTGATTTGAGGCTTTAAAATCCGCTGGCCTCCGCCAAAATATTCCCAAACGGGTCCTGAAATGACATATTCTTTTTCACATCTTCCAAACACATTAATGATGTCCGTAATGCAGTCACGAATGACGGAAATATCATAAATGGTTGTATCTCGGCTTCTTCTGATGCCGAATAATCCTGATAAATCCGTTCCGCCAAGGCGAACATTCAGAACGAGTTCATAGTAATCATCAAGAATCTCTTTGATGCCGAGCAATTCTGCTATACGCGACTCTTTATAAATAATTTCCTTCGTCTCTAAAATAGGCATCCCATACAGTGTGACAGAATAAAGAGCGGCGACCTCCTGCAGGGCAGCATAATAGCCTCTTCCATTTTCAGAAGTGAATTTCGGGAAGACAAACCCGCTTAAAAGCTGGATATGATGCTTAAGCTTTGAGGCAAGGCGTTTCATTTGGTCTTCACTTCTGATCCGCACAAAAATAAGCGGCAGATTCCTCTGATCAAACTGGCCTTTTAAGATGCTGTTTGAGATTACTTCGATTTGCCTGACTGTATTCTCTTCCGCTGATTCTACTTCCGTATCACCGATTGAATCCTCAAGACAAATAACCATTGAAGTTAATCCTTCATGCTTTCCATTAAGAAATTTACCAGATAGTACATCGCTTGAAATTGCTGTCCGATTACCAGGCATGTAGAGAGTCGCACCTAACGTATAGGCCAATGTTTCCCGTTCTGTTTCTTTTGAAAAATGGATTGGTTCGTATAAAAAGATTTCATTTCGCTTTTCTTTTGATAAATATTGAAAATGCTTCAAGCTTGTTCCTCCATTCAGACCCTCTGCGTGATGTACTAGGTGGTAAATTGCTTATGCGAAAAGCGGAACCGCCCTGGGCAGACTCGGGCAGGCAGATAAGGATCCGGCAGATAAGGCGCTTTTTGCCTTTACTGACGGATCCGTTCTGACCGAGGGGCTGGGCGGTGCAGCTGGACAATCGAAAAGCGGAACCGCCCTGGGCAGACTCGGGCAGGCAAATAAGGATCCGGCAGATAAGGCGCTTTTTGCCTTTGCTGACGGACCCGTTCTGACCGAGGAGCCTTTGAGCGGTGCATTCAAACTTTTTCTTTTTAAAAAGGCGCGTTGTTTATAAAAACAACGCACCTCTCATCATTATTTTTCAGTCCGGTTTTTAAACGTCTAAACCGTAGTCTTTTACAAGTGATCCTAAGCCGCCCTGGTAGCCGCTTCCGATTGCGTTGAATTTCCATTCAGCGCCGTGACGGTATAACTCGCCAACTACAACCGCTGTTTCGATAGAGAAATCTTCTCCTAAATCGTAGCGGATTAATTCTTGATTACTCTCTTCGTTTAAAATGCGTACATATGCATTTGAAACTTGTCCGAAGTTTTGGCTGCGTGATTCAGCATCATGGATCGTAATTGTGAACGCAATTTTGTCGATTGTTGATGGTACTTGAGAAAGGTTTACTTTGATTACTTCATCATCGCCTGAACCTTCTCCAGTACGGTTGTCCCCAGTATGCTCAACAGAACCGTTTCCGCCTACAAGATTGTTGTAGAAAATGAAATCTGCTTCGCTTGCAGCTTTGCCGTTTGCATCTAATAGGAAAATAGATGTGTCCAAGTCAAAATCATTTCCGCCGTCATACTTGTTTGTGTCCCAGCCAAGACCTACTAATACTTTTGTTAAACCAGGATTTGATTTTGTTAAATCGATTTTTTGACCTTTAGATAAACTGATTGCCATTTCGATTCGACTCCTTTTATGTATAAGTTTTTATTTTTAATAATTATGAGTGACGATTTGCAATTTCAGTGATTGATGCATCTTTAGTGCCTGATCCGACTGCTGCGAATTTCCACTCGCCGCCGTGACGGTAAATTTCTCCCGGAATAAGAGATGTTAAGCCGGAATAGTCATCAGACAGGTTGTAATGCACAAGCTCTGTTTTAGTTGCTGAATCCACTACACGGATAAACGCATTTTGAATCATTCCGAAATGCTGCTTTCTTTGCACAGCTTGATAAATGTTTACAACAAACACAATCTTATGCACGTTCGACGGCACTTTGCTGAGGTCGATTAAAACCTGCTCGTCGTCTCCATCGCCATCACCTGTTAAGTTGTCGCCTGTATGTTTGACAGAACCGCATTTGCTTGTAAGGTTGCCGAAATAAATCACACTTTTCTTGTCAAGCAGACGGTCGTTTTCATCCAGCATCATTACAGATGCGTCACAATCCACATTGCTTCCGCCTCCGCCGCCGAATAAGCCGCCAAGCAGTCCGCCGCTTTTTTGCTGTACAGGGTCCCAGCCAAGGCCTACCATTAAATTCTTCAGGCCCGCATTGCCTTTTGTCAGATCAATCTTCTGACCCTTTTGTAATGTAATTGCCATTTCTTCACTCTCCCTCTTGGGTAATGTGGAAACTTGCAAGTCTGAAACCAAGACCAAAGTCACTCTTATAGAACAAATGGATCATTTGATCTATCATCACGGTAACGTGACCACAAGTTTAATACTACCAATAAATTAACAAAATTTAAACTAAAAACCTTTTTAGCAGGTGTTAATCTTTCATACGATTTAATTAAAAAAAAGTTTCATATTAAATGCTTACAAAATGATTTCTTTTTCGAGGAATGTCGCTTTAATATCAAGCTTCATTTCTTGCTTACCCACTTTTTCCCCAAGAAGCAATTTGACAGCAAGATACGGGAAATTCACCCCGGATAAACAGCTGAAATAGAGTCCGCCTGACATTCTCGGATTAATTTCCAGTAATTTTGGCAAGCCATGATTGAATTTCACTTGAATGTTAAAAATATAATCCAGCTTAAATTCCTTTGTGAAATCCTCTGCAAGTCTGATAAGCTCTTTGTTATTCTCTAAAATCCTGATTCTTCCCCCGCCTTTTTTCCGCGGAACCGCAGCAAGCAATTCCCCGTTAAAAGCCAGGCAGTCAATGCTGTATTCTTCGCCCTCTAAAAACTCCATCACCATCAGCTCAGGAAATTCCGGGACAGCTTTCAGGCCATCGTACACTCTTTGAAATGGAATGCGGTAGCTCGGCGCCATCACTTCTTTTAAAGGGTCGAGCCCATCATCAATAATCCGAAAACCATAGCCGCCTTCTCCTACAACCGGCTTATAGCAAACGCCAAGACCTTCATTTTTCAGTTTTTCATAGGTTTCTTTAAATTCTTCAGCTGTGCTTGCCGTATAAAAAGAGGGGATTTCAAAGATGCCTTTTTCTTTGCATACATCATAAAATTCATCTTTATTTTCGATTGTTTCTAATAGATTTGCGTCTCTATTTACTAATACCTTTGTGCCGATTGCTTCAAACTCTTTTATAGCTTTGGCAATAGGCAGCATTTTATATCTTGGAACAAACAGTTCAATCCCATGTTTTTTACAAAAATTCAGACAATACCTGACGTACTCCCCGTCTGTTTCAAACTTTGGCTCTACTTCAGAATAATCGCAGTTGGCAAGCATAACGTGGTCAGGATCCGGGTGCGTACCGTACACTTCGAACTTTATGCCGTCTTCATTGGCCCGGATCATGTCGATGTAATGATAGGCAACTGAGAACCAGCGGTTAAACCATATTTTATATGTACTCATTTTTATGAAAACCCCTCTCTTCAGCGTGTGCCGAAGTTTTCTATGTTCTTTCATTTTATACTAAATATGGAATGAACTAAATGAAAAATTCAGGAAGGAGAATTGTTCTGTCATAAAGAGATTCAGATTAGTATTGGGCACCATTCTGAACCAAAGCATCCCGCTCGCAAAAACTGTACTTCTATTGCCAAAAATCCCCCTTCAACTCGTGAGAATCAAAGCCCAACTCTCAGAATCTGGCGTCCAATTTGCAAGCCGGCATTTCCTATGGTAAAACCACTTTAAAATACCTATTTATAGCTGCTGCTGGCCATTTTATTGTTAATCCTGCTAAATTCAGGCTGGGTATTGAGAATCAATCTTGGATCTTTAACACTCAACTCTCATAAAACACCCTCCAATTAAAGAATTTCCCCCTCTAACTCACGGGAATTACTTCGCAGCACCCAGAAACGGGCATCCAACTTCCAAACCCCTTGTTCTGCGGAAAATAAAAAACCCTCCCCGGAACTCCGGGGAGGCCATTCACTTACATATTGCGGCGATACTGCCCGCCTACTTCATATAATGCCTGCGTGATTTGGCCTAAGCTTGCGAATTTTACCGTCTCCATCAATTCAGCGAAAATATTCTGATTGTGGATGGCCGCTTGCTTTAAGCGGTCAATTGCTTCGGCTGCGTATGCCTCATTGCGCTCCTGGAACGCTCTTAAGTTTTGGATCTGAGTTTCTTTTTCTTCTTTGGATGCGCGTGCGATTTCCATGTTATCGACTGATTCTTCTGACGGCTTATTTGGATTGATGTACGTATTTACACCTATGATCGGCAGCTGTCCTGAATGTTTTTGCATTTCATAATGCATGGACTCGTCTTGAATTTTTCCGCGCTGATACTGAGTTTCCATGGCACCCAGTACACCGCCGCGCTCATTGATGGAATCGAACTCCTTCAGAACCGCTTCCTCTACTAAATCTGTTAACTCTTCAATAATAAAGGATCCTTGAAGCGGATTTTCATTCTTCGTTAATCCGTGTTCTTTTGTAATAATCAGCTGAATGGCCATCGCTCTTCGGACGGATTCTTCCGTCGGTGTTGTGATTGCTTCATCATAAGCGTTCGTATGAAGCGAGTTGCAATTATCCTGCAAGGCCATTAATGCCTGCAGAGTGGTGCGGATATCGTTAAAGTCGATTTCCTGTGCATGCAGAGAGCGTCCTGATGTCTGCACATGATATTTCAGCTTTTGGCTTCGGTCGTTGGCGCCGTATTTTTCTCTCATAACCGTTGACCAGATGCGGCGTGCGACGCGTCCAATCACCGTATACTCCGGATCTAATCCATTGCTGAAGAAGAAAGAGAGATTCGGTGCGAAATCATCGATTTTCATGCCCCGGCTTAAATAATATTCAACGTAAGTGAAACCATTGGCAAGAGTAAAGGCCAGCTGGGAAATCGGATTAGCTCCGGCCTCAGCAATATGATAGCCCGAAATAGAAACAGAATAGTAGTTTCTCACTTTTTCATTGATAAAGTATTCCTGAATGTCACCCATCATTTTAAGTGCGAATTCAGTAGAGAAAATACACGTGTTTTGACCTTGATCTTCTTTTAATATATCTGCCTGAACCGTACCGCGGACTGTTTGCAGCGTTTTCTCCTTCACCGCTTTCAGCTCATCTGCAGTTAGTGCCCGGCCAAGCTCTTTTTCCTGTTTTTGAATCTGCTGTTCAATCGCTGTATTCATGAACATTGCAAGAATGATAGGTGCAGGACCGTTGATGGTCATTGAAACGGAAGTTGCAGGTGCACACAGATCAAATCCCGCATAAAGCTTTTTCATATCATCCAGTGTACAGATGCTTACACCGCTTTCCCCGATTTTCCCGTAAATATCAGGGCGGTAAGCAGGATCTTCCCCGTAAAGTGTAACAGAGTCAAATGCTGTGCTCAGGCGCTTCGCAGGATCGTCTTTGGACAAATAGTGAAAACGGCGATTCGTCCGTTCAGGTGTTCCTTCTCCGGCAAATTGGCGCTTCGGGTCTTCTTCTGCACGTTTGAATGGAAAAACGCCGGCCGTATATGGAAATGAACCCGGAACATTTTCTTTGTATACCCATTTCAAAATTTCACCGTAATCTTTGTATTTCGGCAAAGATACTTTAGGAATGGATAATCCTGAAAGAGAAACCGTTTTTAATTTTGTCACGATTTCTTTATCGCGGATTTTGGTCACAAATTGATCAGCTTCATATTTCTCTCTCAATTCCGCCCATGAATCTAAGATCCGTTTTGATTCTTGTGAAAGTTCTTCTTCTACACTCTTTTTAATAGATTCCAATGATTCCAGCACTTCTGGTGCAGCGTCTCTTTCTTTCACACTTTCGATCGCGCCCTGCAGCTGAAATAACCTTCTCGCAATGTCAGCCTGATATTCAGCTTTTTGATGATAGGTGCGTACAGATTCGCTGATTTCTCTTAAATAGTAGCGGCGGTCTGTCGGGATAATGACGTTTTGCTTTTCTACATCCTTCACGACTGGAAGGGTTGAAGACCAGCTTTTGTCTGCCTTTTTATTAATTAGATCTAAAAGGGCCACAAACAGTGTATTTGTTCCTGGATCATTGAACTGGCTTGCAATTGTTCCATAAACCGGCAAGTCTTCGAATGGACTTTCAAACAGCAAGTGGCTGCGCTGATATTGCTTTTGCACCTGGCGCTTTGCATCCTGAGATCCTTTTCTTTCAAACTTGTTGATTACAATCAGATCTGCATAATCAATCATATCTATTTTTTCCAGCTGGGACGGGGCGCCGAATTCGCTTGTCATGACATATAAAGAGAGATCACAGATTTCAGTAATTGCTGCATCACCTTGGCCGATTCCGCTTGTTTCAACAATAATCAGGTCATAGCCTGCACCTTTGACAACGGCAATCGCATCATTGATCGCAAGAGACAATTCAGATCTAGATTGTCTTGTCGCAAGACTTCTCATGTAGACCCTTGGCGAAAAGATAGCGTTCATGCGGATACGGTCACCCAGGAGGGCGCCGCCTGTTTTTTGCTTTGTAGGATCGATGGAGATGACGGCAATTTTGATTTCAGGGACTTCATTTAAAAATCTGCGGATCAGTTCATCTGTAAGTGAACTTTTCCCGGCGCCGCCAGTACCTGTTATCCCAATAACAGGAGCGTCTGAAGTAAGCTGCTTCACTTCAGAAATCACCTTTTCGGCTGTTGCCGCTGCTTCGTTTTTGCTTCCGAGCTGTGATTCAGCAACCGTAATCAGCTTAGCAATCGCCCCAACATCACCAGTTTTCAGCTTTTCGATTTCGTCTTCAATTTTAGTAACTGTTTGAAAATCGCACTCTTTAATCATGAGCTCAATCATTCCCTGAAGACCAAGCTCCCTGCCGTCTTCAGGAGAAAAAATACGTGCAATGCCATATTCATGCAGTTCTTTTATTTCACGCGGAATGATGACACCGCCGCCTCCGCCGTACAGGCGGATATGCGAGGCTCCTCTTTCTTTTAAAAGGTCATACATGTATTTAAAAAATTCAACATGTCCGCCTTGATAAGAAGAGATTGCTATCCCCTGCGCATCCTCCTGAATAGCTGCATTTACGATTTCTTCAACCGAACGATTGTGTCCAAGATGAATGACCTCTGCTCCGCTGGCCTGCAGAATTCTCCGCATAATGTTAATCGAAGCATCGTGTCCGTCAAACAAACTTGAAGCCGTTACAAAACGAACGGCATATTTCGGTTTATAGGTCTCCTGTTTATGCATACGTCCCGCATCCCCTTTACTCTCGTTATTTCGTATGATTCCCGTTTTTTCCTACCCCTTGAAGAATCAGTTTTGTCTGAACTTCAATATACTCATCCAACGTGTAATTTCTTTGCAGAGCCCATCTTCTGAACCCCCACATTTGCCCCTGAACGAATATATTGTGCGCCAATAATTCCCGCTCCCTTAAGGAAAGCGAGATTTCTCCTTTATCCACGCAGCCTGCAATCACTTTTTCAAACATCCCGACCATTTCGATTTCTTTTTGCAGGACGTACGGGAGAGCATCACGCGACAGTGACTTTGCCTCCTGGTACATGACAAGCACCTCATCCTGCATTTCATCGACAACTTTGAAATAGTTTGCAATGGCAACCTTTAAGCTTTCAATTGTGCCCTGCTTAATATCAATGTCTTTCTCCAGTCTGTCGCGAACCTGGTCATAAATCGTGTCACAGACTAGATACAGCACATCTTCCTTTTGTCTGATGTATTCATACAGCGTGCCGATGCTGAATCCCGCAGCCTTTGCAATTTCTCTTGTGGTTGTGCGGTGGAATCCTTTTTGCTTAAAGAGATTTACCGCACCTTTAATCATTTGGTCACGGCGTTTTTGAACAAGCCGCTCATCTTTGACAGAAGCATGCACTTCACGTTTCGTCATCTTCCACCGCCTCCCTGTTTTAATTGTCCTCTTATTTTGTAATCATCCTAGAGATCACCAGTCTTTGAATCTCCTGTGTTCCCTCATAGATTTGAGTGATTTTTGCATCCCTCATATACCGTTCTACTGGGTAATCTTTTGTATAGCCGTAGCCGCCGAAAACCTGAACAGCTTCTGTTGTCACCTTCATTGCAGTATCCCCTGCAAAAAGCTTTGACATGGCCGATTCTTTTCCATAAGGCAGCCCTTCTGATTCAAGCCATGCAGCCTGATAGGTTAAGAGACGGGATGCTTCAACCGTTGTAGCCATATCAGCCAATTTAAAGCCAATACCCTGCTGCATCGCAATCGGTTTTCCGAACTGCTGGCGTTCTTTCGCATAAGCAACAGAAGCATCAAGAGCGCCTTGGGCGATTCCGACAGCTTGAGCAGCAATTCCATTTCGGCCGCCGTCAAGTGTCATCATGGCAATTTTAAAGCCTTCTCCTTCTTGACCAAGCAGGTTTTCTTTTGGCACGATGCAATCTTCAAAGATGATTTCTGTTGTCGGCGAGGAACGAATGCCAAGCTTGCTTTCTTTCTTGCCCACAGAGAAGCCCTTGAAGTCTTTTTCAACGATAAACGCGCTTGTGCCTTTATGCTTGCTTTCAGGATCTGTTACAGCAAACACGATATACGTATCGGCAATTCCTCCGTTTGTGATGAAGATCTTAGAACCATTAAGTACGTAATGGTCGCCGTTTAATTTAGCCGTCGTTCTCATGCCGCCTGCGTCAGAGCCTGAACCTGGCTCAGTTAATCCGTAAGCGCCGATCTTTTCGCCCTGTGCCATTGGCTTCAAATACTTCTGTTTTTGTTCTTCTGTTCCGAATTTGAAAACAGGCCAGCCCGCAAGTGATGTATGGGCAGATAAGGTAACTCCAATCGACGCGCACACTCGTGAAAGCTCTTCAATCGCAATGACATACGCTAAGTAGTCGCTGCCAATGCCGCCGTATTCTTCTGGCCAGGGAATGCCTGTTAAGCCAAGCTCCGCCATTTTGTCAAAAAGTGCACGGTCAAAACGCTCTTCCTCGTCGCGTTCTGCAGCTGTAGGCTCTACTTCATTTTTAGCGAAGTCTCTTACCATTTTGCGAATCATTTCATGCTCATCTGATAGTTTAAAAAACATCTATTTCATCCCCCGTATTGATTAATTTAAGATATGTTTACTGATGACGATTCTTTGAATCTCGCTGGTTCCTTCATAAATCTCGCACACTTTTGCGTCCCTGAAGTAACGTTCGACCGGATAATCTTTTGTATAGCCATAGCCGCCGTATACTTGAATCGCTTCTATGGCAACCTCCATCGCTGTTTTTGAGGCGAACAGCTTAGCCATTGACGCTTCTTTTCCGCAAGGAAGTCCGTTCTGCCTTAAGAAAGCGGCTCTGTATGTCAGAAGTTCAGAGGATTCAACACTTGTTGCCATGTCTGCAAGTTTAAAACCGATGCCTTGCTGAGCCGCGATCGGCTTGCCGAATTGAACACGCTCTTTTGCATAGTTGATGGAGTTCTCAAGCGCAGCCTGCGCGATGCCAAGTGATTGGGCAGCGATTCCGATTCTCCCCACATCCAGATTGGCCATGGCAATTTTAAACCCGTCTCCTTCTTCCCCAAGAAGGTTTTCAAACGGAACCTCAGCATCTTCGAAGGAAAGCTGGACAGTCCGTGACCCATAAAGCCCCATTTTGTGCTCATCTTTCCCAATCACAAGGCCCTTCGTATCCTTTTCAACAACAAATGCTGAAATCCCCTTTGTGCCCGCCGCGTGATTTGTTGACGCAAACACGATATACGTGTCTGCTTCTCCTCCATTTGTAATAAACACCTTAGATCCATTCAAAATGTATTTGTCGTCTTTTTTAACCGCTTTTGTTTTTAAACTGCCTGCGTCAGATCCTGATCCTGGCTCCGTTAAACAGAAAGCCCCTAAGTATTCGCCGCTTGCAAGCTTTGGAATATACTTCTTTTTCTGCTCTTCTGATCCAAAATAAAGAATCGGATTTGTGCCGACTGATGTATGAACGCTTAGAATGACCCCGACTGTCGCACTTACTTTTGATAGCTCGTGGATGGCAATAATGTAAGAGGTAAAATCCATACCTGCCCCGCCGTATTCCTCAGGTATTGGAATTCCCATTAGACCAAGTGAACCCATTTTACGGAGAATCTCTTTTGGAAATTCTCCCTGCTCCATTTTTTCAACAAACGGCTCGATTTCTGTTTGAGCAAAATCCCGAACCATCTTCCTCATCATTTCCTGCTCTTCTGTGAAGCGAATATTCATGTCCTGTCCCCCTGTGATGTCTGATTAACCCTCGTATGAATAAAAACCTCTGCCAGTTTTGCGGCCAAGCCATCCAGCTTTTACATATTTTCTGAGAAGCGGACATGGACGGTATTTATCATCGCCAAAGCCTTCGTGAAGTGTTTCCATAATATAAAGACATGTATCAAGACCGATAAAGTCAGCAAGTGTGAGCGGGCCCATCGGATGATTCATTCCGAGCTTCATCACTTCATCAATCGCTTCTTTCTCTGCAACCCCTTCGTACAGAGTGTAGATGGCTTCATTGATCATCGGCATCAGAATTCTGTTTGAGACGAAACCCGGAAAATCATTGACTTCAACCGGAACCTTTTTCAATGTTTTCGTCATATCTTCAATCGCCTGATAGACTTCTTCACTCGTTGCAAGACCGCGGATAATTTCAACCAGCTTCATCACAGGCACCGGATTCATAAAATGCATGCCGATTACTTTTTCAGGACGCTTTGTTGCGGCTGCGATCTCTGTAATTGGCAAAGAAGAAGTATTTGTCGCAAGAATGGTCTGCTCTGGTGTAACCTCATCAAGCTTCGCAAAAATATCTGATTTGATCTTCATATTTTCAACAGCTGCCTCAATCACTAAATCTGTTTGTGCTGCATCCTGAAGATCTATGGAAGCTGTCAATCTGCCTAAGATTTCGTGCTTTTGCTCCGCTGTCATTTTTTCTTTATCTACTTGTCTTTGAAGATTTTTATCAATCGCAGCAAATCCCTTTTGAACGAATTCTTCTTTTAAATCATTCAAGTAAACCTTGTATCCTGCCATTGCACAAACCTGCGCAATGCCTGCACCCATTTGACCTGCCCCGATAACCATTACATTTTGAATACTCATGTACATCCCCCTTGTTCGTTTTAACGCTTATACTTCTACCATAATTGCGTCGCCCTGGCCTCCGCCGCTGCAGATTGCCGCAATGCCGATTCCGCCGCCGCGTCTTTTCAGCTCATGAATTAATGTAATAATGATTCGTGCCCCGCTCGCTCCAATTGGATGCCCTAGAGCTACGGCTCCGCCGTTTACATTTACTTTTTCAGGATCGAGTCCCGCCAGCTGATTGCTTGCTAAAGCGACTGCTGAAAATGCCTCATTTATTTCAAACAAATCAATTTCTTCAAGCTTCTTGCCTGTTTTTTTCAGAAGCTCAAGAATGACAAGTCCTGGTGTTTTCGGAAAATCCTTCGCTTCAAGCGCAATGGATGTATGACCGATAATCGCCGCAATCGGCTGCTTTCCTTCTTGCTTTGCACGTTCTTCGCTCATCAGTACAAGAGCTCCCGCGCCGTCATTGACTCCCGGTGCATTTCCTGCCGTAATGGTGCCGGCTTGATTAAAGACTGGTTTTAACTTAGACAATCTTTCAATCGATGTATCTTTTCTCGGAGCTTCATCGTGCTCTATTTTAAGGGGATCCCCTTTACGCTGCGGAATCTCTACACTCACGATTTCTTCGCCCAATTTCCCTGATTCGATCGCTGCAACTGTACGTTTGTGGCTTCTTAGTGCCCACTCATCCTGTGCTTCTCTTGAAATTTCCAAGTCTGATGCTGTTTCATTTCCGTACGTGCCCATGTGAACCCCAGTAAAGCTGCACGTAAGACCATCATGGACCATTAAATCCTGAACCTTGGCATCTCCCATACGCAAGCCCCATCTTGCTTTAGGCATGATGTACGGAGCATTGCTCATTGATTCCATTCCGCCTGCTACAATGACCTCTTCATCTCCTGCACGGATGATTTGATCAGCCAGCGTGACACTTCTCATTCCTGATGCACATACTTTGTTGATGGTTTCTGTTTTTACGTTCCAGGGAATGTCTGCATGTCTTGCAGCCTGACGGGAAGGAATTTGCCCCTGACCGCCTTGCAGAACAGATCCCATAATAACTTCATCCACCTCTTCCGCGTTTACATTTGCACGCTTCAAGGCTTCTTTAATGGCAATGCCTCCAAGCTCTGAGGCCGTAAGGGAACTGAGGCCTCCTCCAAATTTTCCAAATGGTGTTCTAACACCGCTTACGATCACTGTTCGATTCATCATTCTTCATCCCCTCAATTCTTTTATAAGAAAACGTTTACAAAATTCCGATTGAACGCTCGCTCAGCTTACCCCCAGGGAAGAAGGTGAAACGAAATCGCTCCACCTTCCTATATATCTATCTCTGTCATTCTCCATTTATGCTGAAATTCCTTTTAAGCAACGCTCTCTTTTTTCTCGCCGAGAACCGCTTTTTCAAGAAGTTCTGCTACATCATACGTGCTTACTGTTTCTTCAACTTCTTTTGCCTTCGTTCCGTCGCTCAGCATCGTTAAGCAATATGGACAGCCAGAGCTGATGACGGTCGGGTTCACTTCAAGCGCCTGATTTGTTCTTGCCACGTTTATACGTGAACCGGCATCCTCTTCCATCCACATAAGTCCGCCGCCTGCACCGCAGCACATTCCCGTTTCACGGTTTCGGGTCATTTCAACAAGCTTCACACCCGGTATGGACTTCAAAATTTCGCGAGGCGGCTCATATACTTCGTTGTAGCGTCCCAAATAGCAGGAATCATGGAAGGTAATCGTCTCATTCACTTCAAATTTAGGAACAAGTCTTCCTTCCTCTACAAGCTTGGCTAGAAGCTCTGTATGGTGGAACACTTCTGCCTCTAGTCCAAAATCAGGATACTCATTTTTGAAAATATTGTACGCATGCGGATCAATGGTGACAATTTTCCTGATCTCATTCTTCTGAAATTCATCAATATTTTTCGTCGCAAGCTCCTGGAATAAAAATTCATTTCCAAGGCGGCGAGGCGTGTCTCCCGAGTTCTTTTCCTTGTTTCCAAGAATCGCAAACTTCACTCCAGCTTCATTTAGAAGCTTCGCAAAAGATAATGCGATTTTCTGGCTGCGGTTATCGTAAGATCCCATGGATCCAACCCAAAACAGGTATTCAAACTCTTCGCCTGCTTTACTCATTTCTTTTACCGTTGGAACATGAACGTCGTCGCGCGCCTCGCGCCAATCTTCACGCTCTTTTCGGTTAAGGCCCCATGGATTGCCCTGACGTTCGATGTTTGTCATGGCGCGCTGAGCATCAGGATCCATTTTTCCTTCTGTCAAGACTAGATAACGGCGCATATCAATAATTTTGTCTACATGCTCATTCATAACAGGACACTGATCTTCACAGTTGCGGCATGTTGTACAAGCCCAGATTTCTTCTTCTGTGATGATTTCGCCAATGAGGCTTGGGTTATATTCAATCGTCGCTGCTGCTTCCTGAGAGCCCTGTCCTGATGCCATGGCTGCAAGCTGATTGCCCTTAGTGCCGGCAAAAGCATACGTTGGCACCCATGGTGACATTGACGTTACTGCTGCCCCTTTTTCCGTTAAATGATCACGCAGCCTTAAAATTAAATCCATCGGAGAAAGCATTTTGCCTGTTCCCGTTGCAGGACACATATTTGTACAGCGTCCGCATTCGACACACGCATATAAATCAATCAGCTGTGTTTGTTTGAAATCCTCAATTTTCCCAACACCGAATGATTCCTGTGATTCATCCTCAAAATCAATCTTCTCAAGCTTTCCAGGGTTTGAAAGACGGCCGAAGTAAACATTCGCCGGACCCGCAAGCAAGTGAGCATGCTTTGATTGAGGCACATAAACTAAGAACGTTAAAAGAATCAGCAAATGCACCCACCATGAAATGTAGAAGATAACAGCAGCGCCTGTCTCGCCGACAAAGCTCAGCAAATAGGCAAAGCTTGAAGCAATTGGTTCTGTCCATGTTAATTCATGATTGTGCCAGATCAGGTTCATTCCGTTACCGAGCAGAACCGACAGCATTAAGCCGCCGATAAAGATTAAAACAAGACCTGCTTTAAAGTTTTTCTTTAACCGCACAAGCTTCTCAATGTACCTGCGGTAAAAAGCCCATACTACCGCAACCAGGATCATCAAAGTGACAAGTTCCTGAAAGAAAGTGAAGCCTGGATAAAGCGGTCCAAGGGGAAGGTGTTTGTCTGGCAGTAAGCCTTTAATAATAAAGTCAAGCGCTCCAAACTGTACCAGAATAAACCCGTAAAAGAACATCACATGCATGATGCCGCTTTTTTTATCCTTGAGGAGCTTCTTTTGACCGAAAACATTGACCATAATGTTCTTCAGTCTTTCATTTAACTGCTGATCAAACTCTGTTTTCTTCCCGAGCTTGATGTATGCCATTCTTGAACGGATTAAGTAAATAAACAAACTCGCTCCGTAAGCGGTTACAAGTATGAATGCAGCAAAATTGATCCATAACAGTGCTTCCAATTTGTCTCCCCCGTTTCTGTGCTGAATACTCCCATTGCCCCATCATTCTAAAAACTTAAAATCCATGTAATTTTCTGAATCTTACCCTATATTTACATGATAATAATGAATGAGCATTCAGTCAATGATTTTATGCTGATAATTTTTCTGCAAGACGTAAAACATAATAGGTAGATGATAAAGCGATAAGGAGGGCTTACGTTGAACAGCATGTTACTAATAGGATTAATCGCATTGATATTTGTTGTTTGGCTGAGGCTCGACTATTACTTTGGAAGAAAAAAACATCTCCGCAGCTTAAATGAAATGAAGTATCCCCTGAGAAAAAGTGATATTGAATTATATATTGTGGGTGAACACTTTTATAAAAAATTGTTTGCGGACATCGAAAATAGCACACATTCGATCCATGTGTTATTTTATATTGTAAAAAATGACCCTGACAGCGACGACTTTCTTGCCCTTCTCATTAAAAAAGCAGAACAGGGCATCGAGGTCAGACTCCTTCTGGACTATGTTGGAAGCAAATCACTTAAAAAAGAGAAAATTGAAGAATTAAAAAAGAGCGGAATTTCATTTTCGTATACACATAACCCCGCTCCTCCTTACTTTTTTTATACTCTTCAGGCACGCAATCACCGTAAGATAACTGTTATTGACGGAAAAATCGGTTATTCTGGAGGATTCAATATTGGAAAAGAGTATTTAGGAAAGGACCCTAAGCTTGGTTTTTGGCGGGATTATCACCTGCGCGTAACAAGTGAAGGTGTGCAGGATCTCCAATCACAATTTTTACGTGATTGGCATGAAGCGACAGATGAAGATCTTAAGACTGTTCAAGCTTACTTTCCTCCCCTCTCACAAGGCACGCTTGAACATCAATTCCTTTCTACCTACGGTCAAAGTTTAGAAGGCCATTTTTTATCGTTCATCAAGCAGGCACAAAAAGAGCTTATGATTTGCACGCCTTATTTTATACCGGGCAAACAAATACAGGAAGAGCTGATAAAAGCAAGGAGGCGCGGAGTAGATATTAAAATACTTGTGCCAATGAGGGCGGACCATCCTTTTGTCAAAGAGGCCTCCTTTCCTTACTTTGGCCCCCTGATTCTTTCGGGCTGTGAGATTTATCAATATTATTATGGTTTTTATCACGCAAAAGTCATTGTTGTTGATGATAAGCTATGCGATATTGGAACAGCTAATTTTGATAAGCGCAGCCTTTATTTAAATGATGAGATGAACTGTCTTATTTATGACAAGGAATTTATTAAATATGTGAAGACTACGGTGAACGATGATATTAGAGGTTCTGTGCAGCTGACCTATGACAAATTTACTCAAAGACCTATTGCACAAAAAGGATTAGAAGCAGTTGCCACCATGATTTCTCATTTTTTATAGGCCATTTCATAAGGAAAGGGAGCAGTTATATGTTCATTCGATTCGGATATGTATCAAGTGCATTAAACTTGTGGGACTGCTCTCCTTCAAAATCACTGACGTTTGCCCGCTATTCCAAGCTTGATGAAGAGGCTGGGATAGAAGCGCTCCATTCGGTTACAAAGCAGAATTTGGAGCATACTCTGCGGATGATTCATTACAATATCGCACATCAAATCGAACTTTACCGTTTCTCATCATCCCTGGTTCCGCTTGCCACTCATCCAGATGTGAAATGGGATTTTCTCACCCCTTTTCGGGACATTTTAAAAGAAATCGGGGATCTTGTACGAAGAAACAGCCTGAGAACAAGTTTTCATCCGAATCAGTTTACATTATTCACAAGCGACAAGCCTCATATTACGGAGAATGCGGTTATCGATATGCAGTACCATTATGACCTGCTAAAAGGCATGGGACTTGAAAAAGAAGGTTATATCAATATTCACGTTGGCGGAGCCTATGGGGATAAAAAAACAGCAACAGAACGGTTTTACAGCAATATAAAGAAGCTTCCACAGGATATCAAGCAGCGGATGACTCTTGAAAATGACGACAAAACATATACTGCATCTGAAACGCTTGCCATTTGTGAAAATGAAGGAATTCCGCTTATGTTTGATTATCATCACTACTGCGCGAACAAATTAGATGAAGATGATTTGGAAGAGCTGCTGGTAAGATTTGAAAAAACGTGGAAAGGCAAAGGGGCCAAGCCAAAAATACATATATCCTCCCCTAAGACTGAAAAAGAATTCAGAAGCCACGCTGATTACGTAGATCTGGATTTTATCATGCCCCTTCTGAAAAAGCTGAAGGAGATGGAAATGGATTGTGATTTTATGATTGAGGCGAAGCAGAAGGACCGAGCTGTTTTGAAGCTTGTTGAAGAGATTTCAGCTATTCGCGGGGTAAAACGGCTAAGCGGCGGTTCAATCAATTGGTAACAGAATCACAGGGTTTTGCCCTGTGATTCTGTTTTTATGAAAAGCCAATACTTATTGTATTGGGTTTGAAACCCGGTCCTATAAAACCCAACTCGCAAAAAACGCCATTCTATTAGCAAAAACCCTTCTTCTACTCGCAGGAATCACGGTTCAACTCGCGAAAAAGATCATCCAACTCGCATACCTCAATTTCAAACGAAAAAACTACATAAAAATGCCTGTTTCTAGCTGCCGTTGGCTATTTTATCGTAGATGCAGCTGACTATATAAAGAAAAATTCAGCTGCATTGGGTTTTAGACCCGGTTCCAAAGCACTCAACTCGCAAAAAACGCCATTCTATTAGCAAAAACCCTTCTCCTACTCGCAGGAATCTCGGTTCAACTCGCGAAAAAGATCATCCAACTCGCAAACCTCGATTTCAAACGAAAAAACTACATAAAAATGCCTGTTTCTAGCTGCCGTTGGCCATTTTATCGTAGATGCAGCTGACTATATAAAGAAAAATTCAGCTGCATTGGGTCTCAGACCCGGATCCAAAGCACTCAATTCGCAAAAAACGCCTTTCAATTAGCAAAAACCCTTCTCCTACTCGCAGGAATCACGGTTCAACTCGCGAAAAAGATCATCCAACTCGCAAACCTCAATTTCAAACGAGAAAACTACATAAAAATGCCTGTTTCTAGCTGCCGTTGGCTATTTTATCGTAGATGCAGCTGACTTTATAAAGAGAAATTCAGCTGCATTGGGTCTCAGACCCGGATCCAAAGCACTCAACTCGCAAAAAACGCCTTTCAATTAGCAAAAACCCTTATCCAACTTGTAAGAATCACGGTTCAACTCGCGAAAAAGATCATCCAACCCGCATACCTCGATTTCAAACGAAAAAACTACATAAAAATGCCTGTTTCTAGCTGCCGTTGGCTATTTTATCGTAGATGCAGCTGACTATATAAAGAAAAATTCAGCTGCATTGGGTCTCAGACCTGGTTCCAAAGCACTCAATTCGCAAAAAACGCCTTTCAATTAGCAAAAACCCTTATCCAACTTGCAAGAATCACGGTTCAACTCGCGAAAAAGATCATCCAACTCGCAAACCTCGATTTCAAACGAAAAAACTACATAAAAATGCCTGTTTCTAGCTGCCGTTGGCCATTTTATCGTAGATGCAGCTGACTATATAAAGAAAAATTCAGCTGCATTGGGTCTCAGACCCGGTTCCAAAGCACTCAATTCGCAAAAAACGCCTTTCAATTAGCAAAAACCCTTCTCCAACTTGCAAGAATCACGGTTCAACTCGCGAAAAGGATCATCCAACTCGCAAACCTCAATTTCAAACGAGAAAACTACATAAAAATGCCTGTTTCTAGCTGCCGTTGGCCATTTTATCGTAGATGCAGCTGACTTTATAAAGAGAAATTCAGCTGCATTGGGTCTCAGACCCGGATCCAAAGCACTCAACTCGCAAAAAACGCCTTTCAATTAGCAAAAACCCTTATCCAACTTGTAAGAATCACGGTTCAACTCGCGAAAAAGATCATCCAACCCGCAAACCTCGATTTCAAACGAAAAAACTACATAAAAATGCCTGTTTCTAGCTGCCGTTGGCTATTTTATCGTAGATGCAGCTGACTATATAAAGAGAAATCCAGCTGCATTGGGTCTCAGACCCGGTTCAAAAGCACTCAACTCGCAAAAAACGCCTTTCAATTAGCAAAAACCCTTCTCCAACTTGCAAGAATCTCGGTTCAACTCGCGGAAAAGATCATCCAACTCTCAAACCTCGATTTCAAACGAAAAAACTACATAAAAATGCCTGTTTCTAGCTGCCGTTGGCTATTTTATCGTAGATAAGCTAACTTTATAAAACAAATTCAGCTGCATTGGGTCTCAGACCCGGATCCAAAGCACTCAACTCGCAAAAAACGCCTTTCAATTAGCAAAAATCCTTCTCCTACTCGCAAGAATCACGGTTCAACTCGCGGAAACTGGCATCCAACTCGCACAACCTAGAAAACAAAAAAAGAACGGCCAATGGCCGTTCCTACAAAATTACATCTTTTCTGGTGCAGAAACACCGATTAATGAAAGTGAATTTTTCAGCGTAATTTGCGTTGCTCTCATTAGAGCCAAGCGCGCTTTACTTTTCTCTTCATTTTCTGGATCCAGTACTTTTTCTGCATTATAGAAGCTGTGCAGAGCAGATGCCACATCATTCACGTAATTTGTGATGCGATGCGGAATGCGTTTTGTTGCTGCTTCTGCCACTGCCTGCGGGAATTCACCGAGTATTTTCAGCAGTTCAATTTCTTTTTCAGATGAAACATCTGTGAAATTCAAAACAGCGTCATAAGATAATCCTTGTTCTGCTCCTTGACGCAGCATGCTTTCAATCCGTGCATGTGCATACTGTGCATAGAAAACTGGATTTTCATTGGATTGTGATGCAGCAAGGTCCATATCAAAATCCATGTGTGTGTCAGCGCTTCTCATTGCGAAGAAATAACGAACAGCGTCAAGACCTACTTCTTCCATCAGGTCACGCATTGTAACAGCTTTGCCTGTACGTTTGCTCATTTTCATTTTCTCGCCGTTTTTGTAAAGGTGAACAAGCTGAATAATTTCAACCTCAAGAGTATCCTTTTCATAGCCAAGGGCTTCAATAGCAGCCTTCATGCGCGGGATGTAGCCATGATGATCTGCTCCCCAAATGTTGATCAGCTTCGTAAATCCACGGTCAAGCTTATCTTTGTGGTAAGCGATATCCGGGGTTAAATACGTGTAAGAGCCGTCATTTTTAATTAATACACGGTCTTTGTCGTCTCCGAACACAGTGGAACGGAACCATGTTGCGCCATCTTCTTCGAAAATATGGCCTTTTTCACGGAGTACTTGAAGAGCCTGATCAATTTTTCCGTTATGGTAAAGGGAAGTTTCTGAATACCACACATCAAATGGTACACGGAATTCTTCCAGGTCCCTTTTCAATTTATCCATCTCGAATTTCAATCCGTATTCACGGAAAAATCCAAGACGCTCTTCTTTGCTTTCATTTGCAAAACGATCGCCGAATTCATCAGCAAGCTTTTTGCCGATTTCGATGATATCCTGACCATGATAGCCGTCCTCAGGCATTGCTGCATCTTGTCCGAGAGCCTGCAAATAACGGGCTTCAACTGAAAGTGCAAGGTTGTTAATCTGGTTTCCTGCATCATTGATGTAGTATTCACGTGAAACATCATAGCCCGCTTTTTCAAGAATATTGCAAAGAGAGTCGCCGACTGCTGCGCCGCGCGCATGTCCTAAATGCAAAGTTCCAGTCGGATTAGCAGATACAAATTCAACTTGAAGCTTCTCTTTATTGCCGATATTGACCTCTCCATAAGAGTCACCAGCTTCAAGAATGGATGGGATAAGATCTGTTAAGTATGAGTTGTTCATATAAAAATTGATAAATCCTGGTCCTGCGATTTCAATTTTTTCTATAGATGCTTTTCCTTTATCAAACGAAGCAACAATGTCTTCTGCAATTGCGCGAGGTGCTTTCTTAGCAACGCGTGCAAGCTGCATCGCCATATTTGTGGAATAGTCTCCATGGGCTTTATCCTTAGGCAGCTCAAGAATAGCATCCGGAATTTGACTTTCTTCTGCCAGGCCTGCCTTAAGCACTGACGCTTTAATTTCACCTTTTAACCGTTCTTTTACTTGATCAACGATGTTCATCCTTTTTCCTCCCTAAACATGATATGTAAAGTATGTAAATGCGAATCTTCTTCGCCAATCTGCAATTCATAATCAACTTTGATGATGCCGTTTGATTTCCCTTCCATTGTGCGGACGGAAATCGCTGCAGTAGTGGTTTCAAGCTGGAGCTGTCCGAATTGTGTCTGATAATTCGTGATCGTTTCGGTTCCTACAATAAAGCGCTGCTTCATTGAGATGGATCCGGACCTCATAATAAAAACCTCGTCGTCTTTGAATTTAACGACGGTTTTTACTTTTCCGTACTCGTGTTCCTCGTGATAGCTTAAATAGGAGGCGTTATTTTTAACATAGTGTTCACCGTTCGTAAAAAGCTCCAGGTTCTCTGAATCATCACCCTGGCTGATCTCGGTTTTCACGATAATTTGAACTGGTTTACTGACTGTCATTTTGACACATCCTTTTAAAGTATCCGCTATTAACTTATCTAGTATAAAGATTTCATGGAAAAAGTTCAATAGGATGGCAGGTCGTATTCATGGTTGACGTTCTGATATTATTTATACGTTTTTAAGAAAATATTCCCATATAAGAAAAAAGCCCCAGTCAAACCTGGAGCTTCTCCTCAAATTTAAGGACGCTTTTGCACCCAACCTAAAATCATTTCACGAATCAATTTGCTTGCCGTATTAGCCGTCTGCTCAGAGTTATCATAGATTGGAGCTACCTCTACAAGATCAGCGCCCACTACGTGAATATCCGAGTTTGCAATGGCATGGATGGATGCCAGCAATTCTCTTGATGTAATACCGCCAGCGTCTACCGTACCTGTACCGGGTGCGTGAGCCGGATCTAGTACATCAATATCAATTGTTACATAGACAGGGCGTCCTGCAAGCTTTGGCAGCACTTCTTTTAAAGGCTCAAGTACTTCAAACTTAGAGATGTGCATGCCGGCTTCCTTTGCCCATTGGAATTCTTCCCTCATGCCGGAACGAATACCAAATGAGTAAACGTTTGGTGGTCCAATCAGATTTGCGGCTTTGCGGATTGGCGTTGAGTGAGAAAGAGGCTCTCCTTCATACTCTTCGCGCAAATCCGTATGTGCATCCATATGGATAATCGCAAGATCTGGGTATTTCTTGTACATCGCTTTGATAACAGGCCATGATACAAGATGCTCCCCGCCCATACCGAGCGGGAACTTGTCCTCTGCCAAAACTTTATCAATGAAATCTTCGATCATATCAAGGCTTCGCTGCGGATTTCCGAATGGAAGCGGAATATCCCCTGCATCAAAATACTTCACTTCTTCAAGCTCGCGGTCTAAATACGCGCTGTATTCCTCAAGACCGATTGAAACCTCGCGGATGCGGGTTGGACCGAATCTTGAACCCGGGCGATAGCTGACTGTCCAGTCCATCGGCATTCCATAAAGGACAGCTTCACTGTCTTCAAATGTTGGATGACTTTTAATAAAAACATTGCCTGAATAGGCTTCATCAAAACGCATCGTATTTCCTCCCAATTATTTGATTAAGTCTGCTACAAATTTAGGCAGGACAAACGCTGCTTTATGAAGCTCTTTTGTATAATATTTTGTTTCAATTTCATGGAAACGCTCTTCGCTTACTTCTAATGGATCATATTTTTTTGAACCGATTGTAAATGTCCAAAGACCGCTTGGATATGTTGGGATGTTTGCTGTATATAAACGTGTAATCGGGAAAATTTCTCTTACATCACGCTGTACGTTTTGAATAAGCTCAGGCGTAAACCAAGGGTTATCCGATTGGGCAACAAAGATGCCATCTTCTTTTAACGCTTTTGAAATGCCTGCATAGAAGCCTTTTGAGAATAGGTTAACAGCAGGTCCAACTGGCTCTGTTGAGTCAACCATAATGACATCATACTCATTATCGCTCTTTGCAATATGCATGAACCCGTCGCCTACCTTCACTTCAACGCGCTCGTTTTCAAGCTCTCCTGCAATTTCAGGCAAGTACTTTTTAGAGTACTCGATTACTTTGCCGTCAATATCAACAAGTGTTGCTTTCTTAACGCTTGGGTGCTTCATAATTTCACGGATTACTCCGCCGTCTCCGCCTCCGACTACAAGTACGTTTTCAGGATTTGGATGTGTAAATAAAGGAACGTGCGCTACCATTTCATGATAAACAAATTCGTCTCTTTGTGAAGTCATAACCATGCCGTCTAAAAGCAGCATGTTGCCGAACTCCTCTGTTTCTACCATATCTAATTTTTGAAATTCAGTTTGCTCTGTATGTAAAGTGCGGTTAATTTTGATCGTGATGCCGAAATTCTCGGTTTGCTTTTCTGTAAACCAATGTCCTCCCATTTTAAAACTTCCTTTCTATATCAATTTTCTTAAAGCCCTAATTACGATTATACCCTAATCAACAAATACAATTCGCCAAAATTCGAGTTCAAAACCTCAGGAAAAAGTATAGATGAATCTAGCAAAATTGCAAGAAGAATTTTAATAGAGAAGGTTTAAAAAACCTTGGAAATTCTCATACTGGTAAGAAAAGCGAAAGCTCCTTGGCCAGCTCGTGAGGAAAATTGTCTTTTTCGCAGCTGGTTAGGCGCTCGAGCTGAACAAGAATGCAGGACATGATCTACTGCACTTAAATTTTTAAAGAAACAGAACAGATGAGGAAACGAGGTGGAGAAATTGGAAATCATCACACCCAGACGATTGAAAATCACGATAAAAGCTGTGCGTGCGGCAATATTTATTGGCCTTATATTATTTTTCATAGCATCAATTGTCCTTGCGGCGATTCTGCTTGCGGCGAAATGGCAGGGAGCTCCTTCCCTGTCTGTTCAGCAATCTTCTATTATGTATGCAAATGATGGATCTGAGATGGGAAAGACCCATCACGGCGGTAAAAGGTACTGGGTTGATCTAGATGAGATTTCTCCTTCCTTAATTGAAGCTACTGTTGCGATAGAAGACCGTCATTTTTATGATCACAACGGCTTTGACTACAAACGGATAGCAGGAGCTGCTCTTGCTGATTTAAAAGCAATGGCCAAGGTTCAGGGAGCGAGCACAATCAGCCAGCAATATGCGAGAAACCTGTTTTTGGTTCACGATAAAACATGGAAACGCAAGCTGACAGAAGCGTTCTACACTGTCAGACTTGAACTGAATTACAGCAAAGAGGAGATTCTAGAAGGCTATTTAAATACGATTTATTACGGTCATGGCGCTTACGGCGCAGAAGCTGCAGCCAATTATTATTTTGACAAATCCGCAAGTGAATTATCCATCAGTGAAGCAACCATGCTTGCAGGTATTCCAAAAGCGCCAAGCCTTTATTCGCCCTTTGAAAATGAAGAGCGGGCAAAAAGCAGGCAGGGTCTTATTTTGAAAACGATGGTGAATCAAAAAATAATCAGCCAAAAAGAAGCTGATCAGACGTATAATGAAGCGCTCAGCTACCGTTCTGTGAAAGATGTGAAAACAGCAGACATTGCTCCTTATTTTCAGGATGCGGTTATGAATGAGCTGTCAAAAAAGCTGAATCTAGATCAGACAACGATTGAAACGCGGGGTTTAAGAATTTTCACTACCTTAGATCCAGATATGCAGAAAATAGCTGAAGAAAAGATTGCAGATGTCATTGATGATGCATCTGACATCCAGGTCGGGTTCATGGCAATGGATCCAAAAACCGGCAGCGTGAAGGCTCTTGTTGGCGGCCGTGATTATGCAGAAAGTACGTTTAATCGCGCAACACAGGCAAAAAGACAGCCTGGTTCAACGATGAAACCGTTTCTGTATTATGCTGCCGTAAATAAAGGATTCACCCCTTCTACCCTTTTAAGGAGCGAACCTTACACATTTAAGTTTGAAGACGGCAAATCAAGCTATAAACCTGGCAATTACAACGGGTATTATGCAAACGGGGACATTACATTGGCTCAGGCAATAGCACTTTCGGATAATATATTCGCCGTTAAGACTCACCTTTATCTTGGAATGGATGAGCTGATTCAGACCTCTAAAAGCTTCGGAGTGACAAGCAAATTATCACATGTGCCATCCCTTGCTCTTGGAACCTCGCCAGTGCGATTGTCTGAAATGGTGAACGGTTATGGAATGCTCGCAAATGGCGGCAAGAGGATTGAACCTTCTTTTATTAAAAAGGTTGAGGATGCAGAAGGAAACGTGATTTATCAGAATGAAAAAGAGCAAGAACAAATCTTAAATAAAGAGGCGGCGTTCGTTACCTCGCATTTGATGACAGGCATGTTTGATGAACAATTGAATGATTATACGTCCGTAACAGGCCACACCATTATTCCGAAGCTCTCCCGCGAGTATGCAGGGAAATCCGGAACGACAAAAGCTGACAGCTGGATGATCGGCTTTGCTCCGCAGCTGGTGGCGGGCATCTGGACGGGCTATGATAAAGACAAAACGATTGATCTTGTTGCTGAAAGAGGGTACGCCAAACAAATATGGGCCGATTTTATGGAAGAAGCACTGGAAGATCAATCAGTTAAAGCATTTAATCCCCCTAAAGGCGTGATTGGCGTTTATATCAATCCTAAAACAGGCAAGCTTGCATCAGACGATTGTCCGGTTAAGCGATTTGCTTATTTTGTAAGGGGTACTGAGCCGACAGAGTACTGCACTGAGCATCTGGAGCATGGAAAACAGAGCGAGCCTCCTGCAAAAGCTCCTAAAAATCAGGATGAAACATGGTATAAGAAAGTCTTGAGATGGTGGGATTAACATTTATTTGCGAATATAAGTGATTTATTTTCGACATTCTGTCAATTTCTCGTCAGCCACATGAAAAACCCCGGACCTCATACGGTCCGGGGTTTTTCGTGTCCTAGCTTTATAAGCTATGTTCAGTTTACTAATAAGCGATTTAAAGCTCAAGAATTTGACAATTTGTTCACATAAACGTCACAGAATTGTCACGCTTCTCCGAGCCCTGCTTTTAGCTCCTGACTGGAATTTTTCCACATATCTGCATTATGGTTTTTCAGGAAGTTCACTAATATACCTTTTGACGCATCATCCATATGCTCAACCATAATGTGGCGCTTTAAGGATTTATCCATTTTATTTACATGCTCAGGAAGTGATTTATACCCTCTTCTGATTTCACGGTCTACTGTCATTTCACATGCAGTAACACCTGCATAATAAGGTCCCTCAGGCTTGCGGTCGATGGTCACCCATACGAGCCAGAACGGCTTTCCGTTTGGTACCTCTTCTTTGTTCGGAAGAAACTTGATTCCTTTTTCAACAACACTTCTGGCATGCATCGCACCGATGTCCACAAACGCTTCCCCTTCGGTTACATCAACGAAAACCGGTGAAATGTTATCGAGGCTGAGTGCGCCGACTCCGTATCCGCCGTGACCGTCCGTCGGATCGCTTTTAATGATATTAAAACCAATCTTTTTTTTCTTTTTATCTTGTTCCAAAGAAATGACCTCCTAGAAAAACGGGTTAAGTATTGATTCAAAAACAGTCATAACAATATCAGTCCCATAAGAGAAAGCTGGCTGTATTGTGTATTTATCCAAAGGTGTTAACACTAAAATTAAAAAGACAACCATGCCGTAGCTTTCAAACTGCGTCATTTTTGCCCGGATTCCTGACGGGGCCAAATCTTCAATAATCCGGTATCCATCAAGCGGCGGAAACGGAAAAAGATTAAAAATGAACAGCGTGATATTCAGGAAAATTAAAATGTTGAAAAACTGATGCAGGCCTTCCGCCATTCCTGAAGACAAGGAAGATAAAGCACCTGTACTTAAAAGTATATACCAAACAGCAAGCCCAATAAAAGCGATGACCAAATTGCTTAATGGTCCTGCTACAGAGACGAGAACACCCGCAAGGCGCGGATTCTTGAAATAAAACCGGTTCACAGGCACTGGCTTCGCCCAGCCAAAACCGGCAATGAAGATCAGCAGTGTACCGATCGGATCAAGATGGGCAAACGGTGACAGGGTCAGTCTCCCCTGATTCTTCGCAGTCGGATCTCCAAATTTATATGCTACATATGCATGTGCAAATTCATGAACCGTAAACGCAAGCGCCAAAACAATCACCACATACGGAATAAGCTCTAAATCAAACGCCAAAAACTCCACCAATCATTCTCCTTTGCAAGCGGCTTCGCTAAACATTCTATCCTCCATCAAGTATACTATAGAAGAATCCAACTACGATAGAAAAAGGAGAGATCAACATGCCATACGTAACGGTAAAAATGCTTGAAGGCCGTACAGAGGAACAAAAAAAAGCTCTAGTCGAAAAAGTAACCGCTGCTGTATCTGAAACAACAGGTGCTCCTGCAGAAAAGATTGCGATTTTCATTGAGGAAATGAGCAAAAATCATTATGCTGTGAACGGTAAGCGTTTGAGTGACGAGGATTAAGTACATATAAGGAAGACCGGCCTCTTTGGAGAGGGCCGGTTTTTTATTTCTAAAGAGCAGAGAAATTCCATATTAAAAATTTTTGATTTGCTTCAGCAATTAAACTTTGTTTTCAGCCAGAAAGGGGCAAATATAGATACAAAACTTCAGTATTAGCGACATTCACAAATATGAATTCATCTGCTTGGCTAATTGATTCCGGATTTTAGCTAAATAATATAAGATTTACGCTATTAATCTTGGGAAATCAGCTAATAAAATGTCATTTTAGGCTATAAATAAGGAACAGGACTATTCAAATCTGCTCAGGTTCCAATTCGTTATCTCAACTGCAGCATCTTCTTCCAGCCGCTAACCCTCCCTGGGCATAATAAAAATCCCGGAGCCAAATATGACCGCGGGAACTCTTTTATTGAACAACCTTCGTGCGAATGGACTCTATGTACGCATACGCCTGTTCAATTTCTTCTTCTGTGTATTTTTGCTTGCTCTTCAGGGTAAATACCTTCTCTTTCACTTCTTCTTTTTCAAGAGTGTCAAAGAAAAGGACCGTAGATACGAGCTCCAGGAATCTTGCTGACTGGCTGTTTAAGTCCTCCATACATTCTTTAAGAGGAGGCATCTCGAGCTCATAATGAGTTAAAAATTCCTCGCCTGCTTCTGTCAGGGAGTAGCGGTATTGAAAATAGCCGCCTTTTTTCTCATGCATTTCGTTCAGAAAGCCCAAATTGCACAGCTCTTCAATTCTGAGAGTAAGCTCCTCCGAATAAGGTCCGTAAAAATGAAAGTCATACTTTTCATAAAAAGGAAGATTGATTTTTTTTGCGATATAGATCATTTTCTGAAGCTTTTTCCGTCCGGTGATTTCTCCTGATGAAGAGAACACCTTCATCAGTTTTGCGTGTTCGTTAAGCAAACCCCAACACTCCTAACCTTGTATTTTCACACTATCTCTCTTTTTTTATAAGTTTAACAATTCCAAAATCCGTTTCTTGGCCGTTCGTTTTGCTGACATATCTTGAATGAGATCTAATGGAAAATACAGCTTATGGTCTGTTCTGCGTTTTCCGGATATCGCGTCTACTATTTCAGACTGACGGGAAAGCTCACGCAGGTCCCCATTCGGCAGCTGCAAATGAATCGGCAGCCTCTCCTCTTCCTCTCCCGGGCGATAGAAGTCATACGGAAGATCTGAAGATGAATCAACAACTAAATAATAGTCAGGATCAATGCCTGCCTTTTTAAAGAGAGCCGTAAGCTCCATCAGCTTTTTCATTTCCATTGTGGCTGCCGGATTAAACTCGGCATATTGAAACAAATTCCGGTTCATAAATCTTGTGCAAAGATCTCTCAATATAGGATCTGTCTCTTCCTGCCACTGCTGAAAATAGTACAGAACAACTGATTCATCCAATTTCAGATAATCCTGAGTTGTCACTTCATCTTCAAAAATGGAGTAAAAGTGAATGGGATCCTGCTTAAATGAGTAATAGTCTTTGTGCAGCTGTTTTGCACGATGAAGGATTTTCGTCAAAATTACTTCTGCACTGCGGGTTACCGGGTGGAAGTACACCTGCCAATACATCTGGTAACGGCTCATAATGTAATCCTCGACTGCATGCATGCCGCTTTGCTTAATCACGACCTGATCCTCGCGGGGCCTCATGACCCTGAGAATCCTCTCCATATCAAAATGACCATAGCTGACGCCTGTAAAATAGGCATCCCGCTGCAGGTAATCCATGCGGTCAGCATCAATCTGGCTTGAAATAAGGCTTACAACCTGTTTATTTTCATACGTTTTGGCAATGACTTCCGATACCTTCTTCGGAAAATCATCTCCCATGCGGCTTAGCACCTCATTCACTTCTGTCTCTCCAACAAGAATGTCACGCGTGAACTTTTCATGATCCAAATGAAACACTTTTTCAAAAGAATGCGAGAACGGACCATGTCCGAGATCATGCAGCAGTGCTGCACAAAGCGAAAGCAGACGGTCATCCTCATTCCATTCAGGACGCCCTTTAAACACATCGTCTACAATTCTCCGTACAATTTCATAGACTCCTAAAGAATGATTAAAGCGGCTGTGCTCTGCTCCGTGAAAGACTAAATAGGTCGTCCCTAATTGACGGATCCTGCGGAGTCTTTGAAATTCTTTCGTTCCGATTAAATCCCAGATCAGCTTGTCCCGTACATGAATGTATCTGTGAACAGGATCTTTAAATACTTTTTCCTCAGATAACTTCCCGCTCCGATAGGCCATCGCTTTCCCTCTTCCATCTTGACTTGTTTCCATTATATCGATTCTTTTTTGATGCAAACAACCATTTTTTAAAGGAATCAGCCGGATAAAAAAATCACCACTGCATGATAAGCCAATGGTGATATTATTTACTGATTTTTGTTTCGATCTTAACCATTAATTCGTCCTCGTTTGGTGCTGAGAGCGGACGATTATTTACAAATGCAAACGATTTTTTTCTTCCCGGACCGCAGTAAGATTGGCACCCGATATCAATTTTCGCTTCGGGATCAACCTTTTTCAGGCGGGGGAGCAACGTCTTAATATTGGTTGCCTGGCAATCGTCGCATATTCTGAATTCATTTGCCACCTTATTTACAACCCTTTCCTTCTATTGAATCACGTTCAAACACTATTTGGTATTTTACCGTTAATCGACCCTCATTGCAAGCCGGGGGAAATAACTTCTCATTATAGACAAATGTAAAAATAAAGAAAATCTAGTATCCTTGTAAAGTTTTTGTATAAAGCCCAGAGTTTCTGGTCAAAATGATAACAAGAAAATACACAACTATCTATCTAAGAAAAGCGCAAGCGCAAAGCCCCGCTCCGGCAGGCAGATAAAGGTCCGGCAGAAAAGTCCGGGTTTGACTTTTTTGGCAGAGCCGTTCCGGCCAAGGACTTGAAGGCGCTGAAGCTAGACATCAAAACGCAATATTTTATAGTTTCTAAAACTTAAAAAAGGGAGTTGAGACCATGAAGCAAAGACAAGATGCCTGGTCAGAAGAAGATGATTTATTATTGGCTGAAACCGTGCTCCGCCACGTTCGCGAAGGAAGCACACAGCTAAACGCATTTGAAGAAGTTGGAGACAAACTCAATCGCACATCAGCTGCCTGCGGTTTCCGCTGGAATGCAGTAGTCAGACATAACTATGAAAAAGCGCTTCAGCTTGCAAAAAAACAGCGCAAACAAAAGATGAGAGCAACCGGCAAGGGTCAGCCTGCCAAAAAACAATTGCTTTATTCTCCGCAGGAATCAGAAGCAGCACCGGAAATGACAGAAGCTGAATCTTTTGAGATTGATAATGAGGAACTGCCTGCAGTGACTCATCCTGTCTACAAAGAAGAGGTTTATAAAGAAGAATCTTATGAAATTCCATATACAGCTCGGAGAACACCTGCCGCATCTGCAGATCTTACAATGAACCAGGTTGTCGCATTTTTAGAATCTTATTCTTCAAACAATGAACATGTAAATGCCTTAAAACTTGAGAATGAGAGATTGAAACGTGAAAACTATGAGCTATCCAGACGCAATCAGGATCTGGCTGTAAAGGTTTCTCAGCTTGAACAGGATACTGTTATGGTTCAAGAAGATTATGAAACATTAATGAAGATTATGAATCGTGCAAGAAAACTAGTTTTATTTGAGGAAGAAGAGCGTCCGGCTACGAAGTTTAAAATGGACCGCAACGGCAATCTTGAAAAGCTTGCCGAATAGTGCGAAAAATGGAAGCAGCAAGTCAGCTTCGACAGACAGAACAAAATCCCCCGAAAAAGTCCGATTCGACTTTTTGGGGGATTTTGTTCTGGCCTAGGAGTTAGGTGATGGAGCTAGACATAGAAGCGCAAAACTTTATACTGCTAAGCTCATAAGAAAACACATCAGAAACAAACCTGATGCGTTCGTTTTTCTATTGCACAGTTCCAAACACTTTTTCATTCCGGTCATACATGCGAAGCAGATTTTTTTCAAACAGCACCTGTTCATCGACAGACAGTGCAGCAGCGTAAATTCTGCCGCTCAGGTCCTTTAAGGTTTTCAGAAACGACAGCATAAGAGTTTGAACAGTAATTTCATCATGAAGCAGTTCGCTTAAGGATGCCATTGTTTCAGGAACAATTTGAGGATATACAAATTTCGTCGGTTCACCTTTTTTCGCAAGCTCATAAAATCTGCGTATCAATTCCGCCCTCCAAGCTCCGCTGCCGTTGGCACAAAGATAAATTTGAACAGCGATGCCCCCGCGCAGTCTTCGCTGTGAAATTCCGGCGAATTTTTTCCCGCCTATGCTTAAGTCATAGCTGCCTGGGCAATAAGATCCCGTTATTTCTCTTGCTTCTATCTCAGTACCATAGTCCGCAAGCATCCGCTTAATCAGGTCCCACATCGTGTCATAGCCGCGATTGATATCGATCCCCTTTTCAGTTTCAGGGAAAATCAGTGATATATTAAGAACCCCTTCATCTAAAACAACAGCAAGGCCGCCTGAATTTCGTACGATCACGCGATACCCCTGTTCTTTTAAATAAGAGATTCCATCCTGTAAATAAGGAAGCTTTGTATCTTGAATGCCAAGCACAATCGTTTTGTGGTGAACCCATGTCCGGGCCGTTGCAGGTGAAGTGCCGTTCCCGACCGCTGCACATAACGTATCATCCATCGCAAAGGACTGTCTCGCATCAAAATGAGGTCCGAGACTGGACTGATCGACAATCTTCCATTCATTTTGTTTTAATAAGGTTTCAAATGACATGTTGATGAAATCCTCCCGAGTTTATAAGCATGTATATTATAGCATGAACAATCGGAAATATTGATGCATAAAAAGAGACAGCCTGCTCTCAGGCTGTCTCTCATTTCTCACTATTAAACCGCTTGTCCAGCAGTAATCAGTGCAAGCTTATAAACATCTTCTGCATTACATCCGCGTGAAAGATCGTTCACAGGTGCATTCAAGCCTTGCAGAATCGGTCCGACTGCTTCAAAGTTTCCTAAGCGCTGTGCAATTTTGTATCCGATGTTCCCTGCTTCTAGGCTTGGGAAAACAAATACGTTTGCATCGCCTTTGATGACAGAGTCCGGTGCCTTTGATTTTGCTACAGAAGGTACAAATGCAGCGTCAAATTGGAACTCACCGTCTAACACAAGGTTAGGCTCCATTTCTTTTGCTATTTTTACCGCTTCAGCAACGCGCTCTGTTTCAGGTGATTTTGCAGATCCTTTTGTTGAGAAGCTGAGCATAGCAACTCTAGGTTCGATATCAAACATATCGGCTGTTTTTGCACTTTCGATTGCAATCTCAGCAAGATCTTGGCTATTAGGCGAAATGTTGATTGCACAGTCAGCAAATACATATTTCTCGTCGCCGCGAACCATGATGAAGACACCTGATGTTTTCTTGACTCCCTCTTTTGTTTTAATGATTTGAAGCGCCGGGCGAACTGTGTCTGCCGTTGAATGAGCAGCACCGCTTACTAAGCCGTGAGCTTGTCCAGTGTACACAAGCATTGTTCCAAAGTAGTTTTCATCAAGCAGGATTTTTTGCGCCTGCTCTTCTGTAGCTTTGCCTTTTCGGCGTTCTACGAAAGATTGAACAAGCTCGTTCATGCCTTCAAATGTATTAGGGTCATAAATTTCGACACCATCTAACGTAAGATTCAGTTCATCTGCTTTTTTCGTAATCTCCTCATTGCTGCCGACAAGAATCGGTTTTAGAATTCCTTCTCCAGCCAAACGGTTTGCAGCAGTAAGAATACGCTCATCCATTCCTTCAGGAAAAACGATTTTAAGCTCTTTTCCAGTTACTTTTTCTTTTAAAAGAGTAAATAAATCAGACATTACAAAACCTCCTAATTAGTATAAATCCATTGATCCAAGATTAAGGATACTCCACTTACAGACAAATTCAAACAGCCGCGGGCAAATAGAGCGCTTACACCTTAAATTCTTTATTTTCACAATTAACTAACATTTAAACTTATGTACTTCCTTTATAATATGGACAATGAAGGCTGTTTCCATTATGGAATGGACAAACTATGGTATAGTTAATAGGTAATTAAGAATGATGAAACGGAGTGAACTTATATGAGTGAAGCTGCACAAACGTTAGATGGCTGGTATTGTTTACATGATTTCCGCGCAATGAACTGGGCGCTTTGGAAAACAGTAAGCAGTGACGAGCGTCAAGCAGCAATTTATGAGTTTCAGGGTTTGCTTGAAAAATGGGGAATTGCTGATGATCAAAAGCAAGGCAGTCAGGCATTATATTCGATTGTCGGACAAAAAGCTGACTTTATGCTGATGATTTTGCGCCCTACTATGGAAGAGTTAAATGTTATTGAAACAGAGTTTAATAAATCGAAGCTTGCTGATTATACTCTGCCTGCATATTCATATGTATCTGTTGTAGAGCTCAGCAACTATTTGCCTGCTGGTGAAGATCCATACCAAAATCCTCAAGTGCTTGCCCGTCTTTATCCATCTCTTCCTGAAGCAAAGCATGTCTGCTTCTATCCGATGGATAAACGCCGCAATGGCCAGGATAACTGGTACATGCTTCCGATGGATGAGCGCAAAAGCCTGATGCGCAGCCATGGCATGATCGGCCGCCAATACGCTGGAAAAGTAAAGCAGATTATTACAGGCTCTGTCGGTTTTGATGATTTTGAATGGGGTGTCACGTTATTCTCAGATGATGTTCTTCAGTTCAAAAAACTTATTTACGAAATGCGTTTTGACGAGGTCAGCGCACGTTACGGCGAATTTGGCACATTCTTTGTAGGAAACATTCTTCCTGCCGATAAATTGTACGGATATTTTCATATCTAAGGAACGATAGTATAAGCCCTTGCCTAAGCCGGCAAGGGCTTTTTATATATAATAAAAACAGCACCGTCGGCAATCCTCAGCGCCTAACTCCCCAGTCAGGACGGCTCCGCCAAAAAAAGCAAACTAGGGCCTTTTTCAGAAGATCCTTCTCTGCCTGTCGGAGCTGACCAAGGCATTTCCGCTTTTCTTAGTGTCATAACACTGCCTTTCCCATCATACCTATTAATGAGTAAGACCTAATTTTTTTCATCTAATCACCTTATACAACCAGATGTTTTTTCATAAGGCAGGTGATGACATGGGAGTGATTTCCTATACATCAAGGAAGTTATGCTGCCTGCATGATTGATCCGTGCAGAGAGCGAAGGAGATGGCAAGCTCGGCATGTTCATGGCTGGAAATGTTGGAGTAAGTCTGGTTCGTGCTGAATGTCTCGATTTTAGGGATCTAACATCGCTTACCAGATGATCTTCCAAAAGCCGGGCGGATTTGAGGCTGCAGAAAAGGGTTATTATTATCAGGATGCAAGGCAAAGCAGGATTGATTTGGCCAAAAAAGGCACCAGCGGTCAAAGATTTCATCCGGCAGCCAATTCCCTTTGGTTTTCGGATCTTTCGGAAAATGTCCGGGAACCTGGTATAACCAGCCGAATACAGGAAGGTTCAAATCGCCCTTTTTCTTTTCGCCTACTCGAGCAAATTGTCCTGACGTTTTTTAATTTTTTCTATCTAAGGAGGTACAACATGAATTCAGCGTACAATCAGTTTGGAGCAGGCTTCAATCCATATGGAGCCGGGTATGATTACCGTCAGCAGCAGCCGCAGTATGGCTATCCCCAACAGCAGCAACAGCAGGGCGGCCAGCAGCAAACACCCACTCAGGCTCAAGGCGGAATGCTGCCGCTAGAGGAATCGTACATTGAGAATATACTTCGTTTAAATCGCGGGAAAGTAGCTACAGTCTATATGACGTTTGAAGCCAGCAAAGAGTGGAACTCTAAAATTTTTAAAGGTGTCATCGAAGCCGCAGGACGAGATCATATTATTTTAAGCGATCAAAAAACAGCAAAAAGATACCTGCTGTTAATGGTTTACTTAGACTATATTACGTTTGATGAGGAAATTGCTTATTATTATCCGTATGATATGACTTCATATCCTCCAAGATAATCGTACAGGGCATACATGAAAGATGTATGCTCTTTTTGTGCAAAAAATGGTCCGCATTAACCCTTCCAATAATAGCGCTCATCTTTCTCCTGATCTTCGCTGGTTTCTTCAAGGTCACGCTCATTTCTGCTTTGAAACAGGGTAAGCGTCTGTTTTTCGATGTCAGATGGATTTACAGCGGCTGCATGTTCTGCCTCTCCATCTTTTCCTTTAACTGCATCTATTAATTGTTCCATCAGAACGTTGCGCTTTTCTTGCTGTTTTAAAAGAGCTGCCAGACCGAGCAAGAGGCTCCCGGCTGCAAGTAATGTAACATAGACGGAGAAGGACGGAATGTACTGCCATATCATTAAAGACGCGGGGCTTCCATATTCACCAAGTTCTTCTTCCAGCGACTTAAAAATGAGTGATATATGATTTAATGCACCTGATACACCTGATAAAATCATCAAACTGCCTATAATCAAAAGCACCTTCTTCACGTTTTAAACCACCCTTTTTTTTCTTATTTTACCATGTATTGTGTGATAGGGATAATAGATTTGCAGGTTAATTATCGATTCCTGAGGTTTATGATCAAATTGATACCCCTTCCCTTTTTCAAAAAAAAAAGAGTCCCGCAAAGGACTCCTCCAATTCTATAAAAACTTCACAACTGCAATGATCATCATTACCCAGGCAATTAAAAATGAAAGGCCTCCGAGCGGTGTGATGGCACCAAGAACACTAATTTGAGTAACGGTTAAGACGTACAGGCTTCCGGAAAATAAGAGAATTCCGATAAACATGAGCCAGCCCGCCCATGTCAGCATGCCTGCCTGCGGAAGTTTGTCGATTAAAAAAGCGATAACGAATAAACCGCCGGCATGAAACATTTGATAAGTGACGCCTGTCTGCCAGATTTTCAAGTATTTCTCAGGTACCTTTCCTTCAAGCCCATGAGCTCCGAATGCGCCTAATGCGACGGCCAGAAAAGCGTTTGCTGCAGCAAGTATTAAAAATAGTTTCAAGATTATCTTCTCCTCGATTTTGAAATCAGCCTCTAGTTTTCATCTTACCCTATCATTTCTTTAAATCAAGACAGACAGCCGATTCGTCAACAGATGTTCAAATCTTTGGATTCTTGTTTTTATTTTTATCATCACCTTGTCCATCCTCATCCTCCTGCATATATTTTTCCTCGTGAAAGGCGACGGGTGCCTGGCCGGTTATTTCATCAAAAGGAGTATAATACGTTGTTACAGTCTGCTTTTTGACAATAATTTTATATAATCCTATGAAAACCAGGATGATGATTGGAAATGAAATGACGGCTAGATTTACAAAATCACTCGGACTCATAAAACCGCCTCCTGTTTAAAAATCAAATATAGAATCCCCGTTCACGACGCCCTCTTCTTTTTTCTTGTTGTTAAAATTAGATGCTCCCATCATTTTTTGAAGCTGAAGGGAATCCACTTGATTCGGAGAAGGCTGCTTCGTTTCATAGCGCTCTTCCGCCTGCTCTTCAAGCACCAGATCACATAGTGTTTTCACTGCAAGCAGTCTTTCTCTTACTTCTGAATCACTTGATCCGTGCATGGCACCGTGAATTTCTTTTTCCATTTTTGCAAGCAGCTTTGAAATATGTATATCCATCCTGCCGTTCCTCCATTTCTTTGGTATTTCTATATCGCATGAAACATTATCTTTTTGAAGTGTATTTCATACAGGCTTCACCTGATGATTTCATCACGGTTACAGAAGGTCTTACAGCAGATTTAAAACCGTAAGCCCTGCAGCCGTTTGGAAAATCCCTGTCCCAAGTGACATAGTAATACGTGCATTTTAAGCAGTTGATCGGTTGATTCTTCATATCCTATATCCTGCCTTTATTCTTATCCTTGTAACCTATTATACCAATAGACGCTCTACATCGCCTGAAAAAAAGGGGTTTAACTTTTACCGGTTAGTGCTATTTAAACACTAAGTAACCTAAAAGGAGAGTGAATGAAAATGAAACCAGCTGTAAAAGAATACACAAATGACGAACTATTAAAAAATGACGTAATGGAACTGAAAAGTAAAGGTGTCGACAAGCACGACATTTATATTCTCTCACATGATGATGAACGCACAAACCGTATAGCAAACAATGCAGAAGCGAATACCATCGGCATCTCTGAATTAGGTCTTGGAAGTGCGGTGGGCAACATTTTCAGCAAAAAAGGCGATGAGCTTCGCACAAAATTAGAAGAAGTCGGATTCAGCTCTGCAGAAGCAGAACGCTATGAAGAAAAGCTTGATGAAGGTAAAATCTTATTGCTTGTTACAGATCATGAGCGTGTAACAGGCTGGGTATAATCAGTTAAGAGGAGGTGCGGACAGCACCTCCTCTTTTTTATCTGTTTCTTATTTCCCAGTCAATTTCATTCCGTCCCATTTTCTTCAGTGCCTCATTCGCTCTTGAAAACGGCTTGCTTCCGAAGAATCCTTTTCTGGCGGAAAAAGGACTGGGGTGCGGCGATTCAATCACTATATGTTTAACTGTATCAATCAGCGCTTTCTTTTCTGCTGCATGCTTTCCCCATAAAATAAACACGACTGGCTGTTCGCGCTCATTCAAAAGCTCAATGATGCGATTTGTGAACGTTTCCCAGCCTTGCCCTTTGTGTGAGGCTGCCTGACCTTTTCTTACTGTCAAAACAGTATTCAATAACAGCACACCTTGCTTAGCCCATTTTTCAAGGGAACCATGATTTGGAGGATCATATCCAAGATCATCCTTCAATTCCAGAAAAATATTACGGAGCGAAGGCGGCTGCTTGACACCTTCCTGAACAGAGAAGCTAAGGCCGTGAGCCTGATTTGGCCCATGATAAGGATCCTGGCCAAGGATCACTACTTTTACCTCTTCATAAGAAGTGAATTGCAGAGCGTTAAACAAATCGTCCATGTCTGGATAGATGGTCTCTGTCTCATATTCTGTTTTCAGAAATTCTCTCAGCCTCTGATAATATGGTTTTTCAAATTCCGGTTTTAGCCACGTCCACCAGCCGTCATGAAGCTGCTGTTTCATCTGTTTTCATCCTTTCTTAAGGTTAAATACAGGTTTCTTCTACCAAGGTAATTAATTTTTTCAGAAGGGTAACTGAATCTTCAAGTGCTAATGAATAGAACCTCTTCGTACCCTGCTGTTCAATGGTCACCAATCCCTGATCCTTCAATATTTTCAGATGATGGGAAATTGCTGGTCTTGAAAGCCGGGATTGATCGGCAATTTCATTCACAGTCAGCCTTTCCGTTTCTGCTAATAAAAGAATAATGTCCTGTCTCGCGGGATCGCCGAGAGCATGGAATAATGGGATGCATGAACGAAATGTATCAATGGCTTGGTCTCCCATTTGATTCACACCTTTCTTAAGCGCGCTCTTGCGTCTTCCGCACAATGCCTGTTACCGTTTTTCGCGGCATGAATCGTACAGCTGCTGCAAGAATTGTATTTTTAAAGCCTGGAATAATCAGAGTCTTACCTTTTTTCATCCCTTCATATGCCGCATCAGCAACGGGTTTCACTTCCATTACTCCACTTTTAAAGAGCTTGGATTGTCCAAGATTGGCGCGTTCACTGAAGCTTGTTTTAGTAGGGCCGGGACATAAAACAAATACTGATACACCAGTGCCTTTCAGTTCATTTTCAATTGCTTCACTAAATGATAACACATAAGCTTTTGCCGCGTAATAGACCGCCATCAATGGACCGGGCTGAAAAGCGGCAGTGGAGGCAACATTTAAAACCTGGCCTGATTTTTTTGAAATCATATCAGGTAAAAATAATTTGGTTAACAGCGTGATTGATTTGATATTCAAATCAATCATATTCAGTTCCTCTTCCGCAGACGTGTTTATAAAATCCCCATATAAACCAAAACCGGCATTGTTCACTAAAACATCCACATGAATCTTCTCCTGCTGCAATTCCTGAAACAATTCATGAATTTGATTCATATTACTTAAGTCCTTAGCTTTGACGATTGCTGTCGTATTTTTAAGTTCGTCAGCCAGTTTCATTAGTTTCATTTCGTTTCTTGCTGTCAAGATTAGACGGAAGTTATCCTCTGCATACTTATAAGCAAGCTCTCTTCCGATTCCATCTGAAGCTCCTGTAATTAATACGGTTTTCAACTATATAAACTCCTTTTAGTCTATTTGTTTAAACATTTAAACTTATAATACCATCGAGATTATAACTTTGCAATCATTAAACAAAAACTCCTGCCGCAGCAGGAGTCAGATTAATCTCGATATCATTGGCTTCCCGTCCCAGACAAGCAGGCTTAGCGCCTCTCTTGCCTTTAATTCGGGTTCTTCTAATAGAACAAAGAAGTTTTTTTGAGGAAGCTCTCCCAATTGATGCTTTTCACTGAGCTTTTCAAGGTAAGATTGTCTTCTTTCATTAAGAGCTGCAGATTGATGATTGCCTGTATCAGAAAAAGCATAAATAACGCTAGCTACCGGCACCCGCTTCACTTGAAATTTTCCTGAAACTCTTAAAAAGAAGTCCCAGTCCCAATAATTGTGAACCTCTGGATCAAAATATCCGATCGACTGATGGACATTTTTTAAATATAAGCTTCCTGACGGCACAAACGTTGAGAAGCGCCTCATTTCTTTTGAATCATATGTATAGGCAAATAATCTGCGGCTGATAGGAACTCGTACGTGGTTCTGTTCCTCAAACCCGACAATCTCAACATCTGAATAGACAAGATGCGCATCTGTCAGTTCATGAACCATTCTTTCAATATGCTCAGGGGTGAAATAGTCATCATCATCACTCAGCATAATAGCATCGCCTTCTGCCTGGAAAGCTCCGGCGTTGCGGGCATGAACATGTCCTGCATTTTCTTCTAGATCAATGATGCGTATTGGAAGATCATGATAGGCATCTTTTAAAGAGTCTACCGGTTCCCCTCCATCATTCACAACAATAATTTCATATGGGCGGTATGTTTGACGGGCAATAGATTCTAGCAGCTCTGCAAGAGTGTAAAGACGGTTATATGTCACAATAATGACTGAAACACGCAATCCTGATCTCCTCTTTTCCTATTTATTTCTACTGCTCATTAAATCATAAAAAGGAAAAGATTGCTCTAGGCTGATACTTTAGACTCATTTATTAACCAGCTTGTTTTTAAAACTTGTACATTGGGTATTTATTAACTATCAGCAGAAAAAGGAGAGAGATTAAAATGAAAACATTTGTAGTTGAAAATGGTGTTCAAGCAACTGAAAAAATCAATCACCTTGAAGTTGAAGGGTTTGTAAAAGACGATATTTATCTTTTCGCACATGACCCGAACCGCTCAAAACATCTCACTTCCGGAACAGATACTGAAAGTGTCGGCGTTTCCGAGCAAGGCGTCTTTTCATCAATGAAAAACGTTTTCCGTTCACGCGGAGATGAGCTTCGCTCGAAAATGGTATCTCTGGGATTAACAGAGAACGAAGCAGCTCATATGGAAGAAGAGCTTGATAAGGGCAAGGTAGTAATTGTAGCACACCAATAATTCATACAATCTATATTTCCCCCTACTAATATAGATGTATAGGCGGGTCTCATATCTCATGAGACCCGCCTTTTTTATATTTAATTGGAACAATTTAACCAAAACCCCCGTCTTATGCTACGAATAGAGTAAAAGGAGAGATGACTTTAATTATCAGCATTTCGACAAGAAGATTCTACATGTTCCTCATTCGTTGTCTGGTAATCTTTTCTTGTACTTTTTTAACTAAAAGGGGACTAGAGAGAAATGAAAAAATGGTTTATGCTGTTTGCCGCTCTTTTCTTATTTGCATCTTTTATTGTGCCAGTTAAAGCAGACGCTGTACCTCAGCTTATCATCATTAACAAAAGCACGAATAAACTTGCATTTTTTGACGGCGGCAAGCTTCTTAATGTATTTAATGTCGCAACAGGGAGAGATAATTCGTTTACCCCGGAAGGAACGTTTCCAATTGTAAACAAGATCAAAAATCGTCCTTATTACAAAGACAATATTCCAGGAGGCGACAGCCGAAATCCGCTCGGAGACAGATGGCTCGGTCTTCATGCTCTTGGCACCAATGGAACGACCTATGCCATCCATGGCAATAACAATCCTAATTCCATCGGAACTTATGCCAGCGCAGGCTGTATTCGTATGCATAATGAAGAAATCCGCTATCTATTCGACCAGGTACACACAGGCACCTCAGTTATCATTCTTCACTCAAACCAATCCTTTGAAGCAATAGCTGCCGCAAACAACTATCCAAATACTGTACCCGCAGATTCAGCACCTGTTCAGGAAGAAAAGAAACCGCAGCCTCCTGCTAAAGAAAAACCTGCTCCCGCACCTATGGAAGAGCCAAAACCTGAGGCACCGAACCCCGAAGAAGAAGATCCTTTATCGTGTATCAAGAGCAAAATTCAAGGCAGAATTTATTTTCCAGATATTCATGTAAAAACGGATGTTACGTGTCCTGCAAAAACCAGCTGACCTTAATTAAGGGGCCTATTGAAAAGAAAGAGAAGTTTAATATAGTAGGTGTATCGAAAAGAGTGCCAATTCAATTCGAAGGTGAAAATCATGCTATCTTAGAACTAGCCCAGTCAATTACCGAACAACAAAGAAATGAAATGCATCAATTAGCTGATTTATATCCTCATCAAGTCTTGAATGTATCTTATGATTTTGATGATGGTTTCTTGGAAGAAAAAGGCTACTTAACTCATATGATTGGTTTTGCAACTACAAAAGAAAATACATTCGATGATTTAGAACAACTTTTTATTGAAGAAAGTTTATGGGCAATTTTCCCTAATCAAGGACCATTTCCTGCTACGCTTCAAGAAACTACCGCAAAAATTTATTCTGAATGGTTGCCATAATGGTACATCGGAAAATGTATATAGCGAAATTTGGATGCCAGTAAAGAAAAAAGTTAGCGATAAACTTGGATGATTATTATATTTACAGAAGTGTTATTCCGTTAAATCTACATTTACAATACTAGACCAGTTAGGAAATATCTTACTGGTCTTTTTGAAATTGATAAAATCAACACTTATCGCTAACAGAGCATTCTCTTATTATGTTTTATTCCATTAAATGGCCCGATTGCGGAACAAAAGGAATCCTGCATATCAATACAGGATTTTTGATCAAACTTTTTTCAACAGCCACAGTAGTCTTTTTATTCTGTTACTCTTTCTCCTTTTGGCCAAAAAACAGAATACGGATTAAAAGGCTCATGGAGTAAGAAAGAGAAAGAGCATAAGGAAAAACTGATATCACCAAGGGTGATATACCAGGCAAAGCCTAGTGTTTTAATGATATCAATGAGAATGATGATATATCCCCTTCGCGTCCCCTTATTTTGAGGTTATAATGTCCCTTTTGTGTCCCTTGGCTGACCGTTGCAGACGTCTCTGAGAAAATCGGGATACCGGTCGAAACTATCAGGAGATACATAAGGAATCACAGCCACCATTTAAAGGTCCGAAAACTTCATAAGAAGTACCAACTTCATGATGAATGTGTGACCGTCATCGAACAGATTAGAGAATTATATTCAGATGGAAAAAGAATTGATGAGGTAGCACTAAAAATAGCAGGCTAATTCCATATGGATTAGACCTGTTATTTTTGTTGATATTACAAGGTTTTCAACGTTTAAGAGCAGAAATAGTTACCTATTTAGCAATAGGATAATAACTATTGTCCATCATAAAATTAGTGTGCTAATTGGCTTTGAGAATTCCCAAATTATTTTATTGCCTGATGTCTACTGACAGACCACATTTAAATGGGATTTATATGATATTATTATAAATAATGGATATTCCATTAAATGGATGTTTAACGAAGGAAGAAATTAAGAAGATTTTGGTGTAATTTTGAATTCGATAAAAACAAGGTGAAAGGATGATCAAAGATTAATAAAAAAATAGTAGGCGGGTTAATTGCATTTACTGCTTTATTAATTGGCATTCCCTTAATAATTCTTTTTTCATATGAGGAATCAGAAAAATTCGAGGGGTTTCCAGTACCCAAAACTGCTGAGATGACAGCTAATAAAAGTAAACTGGAAGCTTATAATTGGGGCCCAGCTTCAGAAGAAAATGGTCTGCCTTTAAGGTACCGAGCAATCATTAAACAATGGGGTTGGGAGAAAATAGAGCAAGAAGGTAGTTTAACCGTTTACGAAAAAGATGGACAAGAAGTAGATGTTATTTCACAGACAGATTATTTATCTCTTAGCACTTCTGGAAATTGAAAGTTTTTAATTATCTTTTAACCTTGTTTATTTGATTTTTTTATTCCACAATCAGGGGCTATAATTGAATTACTTATTAACTCAGTTCTACAATGAACTGAGTTTTTGTATGCAAGAAAACACCGCTAAAAGCGGTGCGATTTAGTGTACTAAACCTAATGCTATTCACGGTCCTAAATAGGGTGTGATTTTTGGTTTTCCCTCCAAAAACGGAACCCCTTTGACCTTAATGGCTGGTTTTTTGCATGGAGGAAATGACTGCTCTTATCCCCAAGTCAAATGGAGTTCTAGGAAGCGGACCAATTTCTTTTTCATATTTGGCTCCTGATAAAAGCACCGGTTTTTCAGTTAAATACATCATTTCAACCGATTCCCTCATCATTTTGTCGAAAAGACCGATGAAGGAAATCATGCCCTTTTTAACAGTAATCACTTTTTTGCTGTAGCCAGTTGCATCACGCACCACTTTAACGAACTCTTTTCCAGTCAGTGTCCCCGCACCTGGAATATTCCAATTCTGCTGATAGGCATGAGGAGTGAGGGCGAGCTCTACCGCGGCTTTCGCTCCATCAGGAGTATAAATATACTCTCTTTCAAGATTCAATGAGCCTACAAATTGGGAAGTGCGATTTTGCAGCATTTGGTTGAGCGTAAAATGTATATAGGTGTTTTCAGCTTTTGGACCATAATAATCCGGAAAATGAATAATGAGATAAGGAATTTCTGCTGACTTCACCATCTGTTCAAGCTGAAGTCTGATTTTCCCCTTTTTCGTATGCGGTTTTTTTGAGGCTGCCTCTGTGACCGGCTCTGTTTGTCTTCCATAGGCGTATATATTGTCAGCGAGTATGAATCTTGAGTTTTCCTGTTTAACAGCCTGGAGCAAGTTTTGCATAATAAGCGGGTGTCCATCCGTCCACTCAGGATAAGGAATATTAATACTGTGAAAGATAAAATCTTTCTTCCTGCATGCCTCTGCTACTTCCTCTTGATTCATTGCATCGCCTGAATGAATATTCACCTCTTTTAAATGACCAAAAAGTTCTTTTAACTTTTGTTCATTTCTTGCAAAAGCTGTAACCTCAAACCCTCTGCTTATAAGTTCCATGACAAGCGCATACCCCATCCCGCCGGATGCTCCAAAAACAATTGCGTGCTTCATTTTCATTCTCCTCCCTTTTATTAACCACTGTTCAATTAAAGACAAAAAAATTAGGTTAAACCTTTCATTAGAAAAATAACATGTGACTTCATCAAGGGCTCCACCTCATTAAATGTCATCCCCGTCTTACAGTAATGCGTTACAAACCCATGAAGAGATAAAAAGACAGACCATATTACAGTTGCTGAAACCTGCTCTTCTGATAACACATAAATAGCCTGAGCAAATTTTTCGTAGCTCACGTTAGGCTCATGAATCATATAGCTTATAACCTCTTCATCTTTTGTTAAAAACATAAGTTCATATTGACTTTGGTTTTTTAATCCGAATTCAATATATCCCTCGAGTATCTTTTTAATTTTCACTTCGTTATCTAGTCCTTCTTGGTCTAATACACCCTTCAGTTTTTCATCAAGAAGTTTGAAATCTGCTTTAACAAGCGCGTAAAAAAGCTCAGCTTTATTTTTAAAATGATAGTAGATGGCTCCGTGACTGTAATTCAGTTCTTTTGCGATTTGCCTCATTGAAACGTTCTGATAGCCTTTTTCATGAAATAATTGATGTGCAGCTTGCATGATGGATTCTCGCGTAAGCTCTTGATCGACTGCTCTTCTTGCTGCCAAATTGACCACCTCACTTTATTTAACCACTGTTCAATAATAGTATATGGGTATCTTATCCAATTTGCAACCTATTTCTCATCAATGGCTAACCTTTTTCGAAATTGATATAATAGCTATGAAAGATTTGATTTCAAACACCTGGATGGAGGTACACATACTTATGACAATGAAAAAAGCCTTAACATTTGCTGGATCAGACAGCAGCGGCGGTGCTGGTATTCAGGCAGATTTAAAAACATTTCAAGAGCGCGGAGTATATGGGATGACGGCTTTAACAGTCGTAGTAGCGATGGATCCGAATAATGAGTGGCATCATCAAGTATTTCCTGTGGAATTAGATACCATTAAAGCACAGGCAGCAACCATCGTTGAAGGAATCGGCGTGGATGCAATGAAAACAGGCATGCTTCCAACTGTAGATATCATTAAACTTGCTGCTGAAACAATAAAAAAGAATAATCTTGAAAATGTGGTAGTTGACCCTGTTATGGTGTGCAAAGGAGCGGACGAAGTTCTGTACCCTGACCTTGCGGATGCATTGCGCGAAATCCTTACACCGCTTGCAACAGTTGTTACTCCAAACTTATTTGAAGCTGGCCAGTTAAGCGGCATCGGGACAATTACAACGGTTGACCAAATGAAGGAAGCTGCGGTGAAAATCTTTGATTTGGGTGCTAAATACGTGCTTGTCAAAGGCGGCGGCAAGCTTCAGCATGAAAAAGCAGTGGATGTTCTTTATGATGGAACTGAATTTCAGATTCTTGAAGGCGAGCGCATCGATACTTCTTATACACATGGTGCAGGCTGCACGTATTCAGCTGCCATCACTGCAGAGCTTGCAAAAGGCGCATCTGTTAAAGAAGCCATCTATACAGCTAAACAATTTATTACAGCAGCCATCCGCCATTCCTTCCCTCTTAATGAGTACGTTGGACCAACGAACCATGCTGCATTGCGATTATACGAGAATAAATAAAAGGAACCGGCCTCTGGCCGGTTTTTTGATTTTTTCTGGATCTCCCAGTTGGACCTGACTCAAAATCTTTGCACAGAACATAAGCGCAGGCGCCAAGGCACCTCCGACAGGCAGATAAGAATCCGGCAGAAGTCCGGGTCCGCTTTGACGCACTTATTTCTTCAGCGAGGGGCTTTTTCTGATCCATTCACCGCTTAGTTTTCGAACAATTATCTACAAAGCGGTTATATTTTAGATTCCTAAACAACAAAAAAAGCTGCCATTAAATAGGCAGCCCTCCATTCTATTACAAATCCCACTTCTTCAAATGAAATACCGTTTCTCCTTCAGAAGAAAACACGGAACTTTTCTCCTCAGCATCCGGGAACATCCTCGCCGTAAACACTTCTTCACCGTCATTTATAAATACTTCAATTGAAGATGTATCTACAAACACTTGAAGCTTGGTCAGCTCTGCCAAATGACATTTTCTTGATTCAGGATGGCCGTCAGCATAACTGATTCTAGTTAGCGTAAACAGCTGATCCCTGCGAGAGTAATGTAGCTCGGCATTCTTTTTAATTGAGAGCTTAAAAGAGTCTTCTACTTTTATCTGATCAAGGATCATCTCATAAACAGCACCCTCTGTTTCCCGCTTCTGAACTTCCTCATTTGTGATCTTCACCATTTCAAGCACCTGTTCATTTTTTCTTAAAGCTTTTAACTCCTCGACAGGCTCCTGCAGCAAGTTTTCACCTTTTATCGACAATTTCCTCGGAAATGTCATTGTGTGAATCCACTTGTTTGCTATGGTCGGATGCTTGTCCTCGTCCTGATCAGGCACACTCATCCAGGCAATTAATAAGCGTCTGCCTTTTTCATCAACTGTCGTTTGCGGAGCATAAAAATCAAAGCCTCTGTCAAGCTCTGTAAATTCACCATGATTTAATTTTGCCGTCTTGTAATCTAGCTCTCCAACAAAGTAGCCGGATTGATAGACGTTCTGATAAAGATTCCCTTCCGGTTCCAACCCTTGAGGAGACACAATCAGTACATCCTTGCCGTTCAGGCGGAACAGATCAGGGCACTCCCACATATAGCCAAACTCATCAAGCTGTTCTGTATTTGAACCTGCCGCATCGCCCAGGAGCTCCCAATTATACAGATTTTCAGAGACAAGAAGCGCGGCACGTCCGGCCATTTCCTTTGTTTGAGCTCCTGCAACCATGTACCACTTTCCTTCATGCTCCCAAACCTTCGGATCCCGAAAATGGGCAGTATAGCCGTCCGGAAGTTCAGCTACAACGCCTTTTTTATCAAAATGGATTCCGTCCTCTGAAACGGCAAGGCATTGATACGTCTCCCTTTCTCCATTTTCGTCCTTCACATTTCCAGTATAGAACAGATGTAGTTTATCAAAAGCTTCAATGGCACTGCCTGAGTAGCACCCATTCTTTTCATACCACTCGCTTGGGGCAAGAGCGATCGGTTCATGCTCCCAATTGACAAGGTCCCTTGAGGTATAATGGCCCCAGAATTTTGCTCCATGTCCTGTTTTAAATGGCATCCACTGATAGAAAAGGTGGTAAATCCCCTTCCACTGAATAAAGCCGTTCGGATCGTTAAGGAGTCCGACTGGAGGCATAATATGGTGCTTCAGCCGATATGGATCTTTTTCAACCGTATTCCGGCTGGCTTCAACCTCTTGATATGCTGCTTCTTTTAGCTCTGAATCGAGGTTTATCACATTCATCGCTCCTTTACGCGTTTTTTAGAATGCCTTGAACTTCTTCCAGTGTAGGCAATGCGGTCATTGCCCCTTTAACCGATGCAGCAAGTCCGCCTGATACACTTGCAAACCGGCCGATGTCCTGTAATTCATTTTCCGAAAGCGAGCTTAAATTTCCATCATACTCATTTAATTTATATAAAACACCTGAAACAAACGCATCTCCTGCGCCTGTTGTGTCAACTGCATTTACTTTCATTGCATGAATTCTTGCAGTCACGTTCTGTGTAAACGCATAGCTTCCTTCACTTCCGAGTGTTACAAGCAGCAAAGGAATGTTATAGTCAGAAAGCTTCTTTACTCCTTTTTCAATCGTTGCTTCTCCCGTTAAAAATTCAAGTTCCTCTTCAGAAATTTTGATCAGATCGGCATAATCAAACATAGAAAGAATCGTTTCACGTGCAGTATTCTCGTTTTCCCATAAGCTCAATCTTAAATTGGGATCATACGAAATAATCATTCCGTTCTTTCTGGCAAGCTCAACCGCCTTGATCGTTGCGGTCCTAGAAGGTTCGCTGATCATAGAAATTGAACCATAATGAAGGATTTTACTGCTTTCAAATAGCGATTCGTTTAATTCTTCACTTTTTATAAACCGGTCTGCACTTGGATCGATATAAAAATCAAAAGAACGCTCTCCATTTTCGACCAATGTAATAAACACGGCGCCTGTTTTCGCTTCATCTGTCAGCAGCATATGATCTGTATGAACTCCGTAGGACGCTAAAGTATCTTTTAAAAAAGTCCCGAGTACGTCATTTCCCACTTTTCCAAGAAAAGCAGAATCAGCTCCAAGTCTTGCTAAGCCAACTGCAACGTTTGCAGGCGCTCCTCCTGGGCTCTTTTGATAGATCAAATTATCTGAATCAACTGGTATAAAATCAATTAATGCCTCTCCTAAACTGATAATCCCGTTTTTCATGGATGCAGCTCCCCTCTCTAGTAAAAGAAAATCAGGCATATGACTGCCTGATTTTTAGTTATAGCATACTTAATTCTTGTTTTAGATAGCAAGTCCTACTTAGTCTCGTCTTCTTTTAATCCGAGAAGAAGCGTCGCAATAAACGCTCCTGCTACGGCAATCACGAATCCGATCAGATAATTCATGATGGCAGATGTTCCAAATGGAGCAACAATCGCAATCATCGGAATACCCGTTAATCCATAAGCATTTGCCGTTACGTTCGTAAAGACTACATATGCACCCCCAAGTGCTCCGCCGATCATTCCTCCAATAAATGGCTTGCGGTAGCGCAAGTTAACTCCAAAAATAACCGGCTCAGTAATTCCTAAGAAGGCTGAGAAAGCACCAGGCAATGCAATTTCTTTTGTTTTGGCGCGCTTTGTCATAAAGAAAACGGCAAGACCCGCTCCGCCCTGAGCAACGTTTGCCATTGACCAGATTGGAAGGAGATAGTTCTTCCCAAGATCGGCAAGAAGACCTGCTTCAATGGCATGGAAGCTGTGATGAACACCTGTCAGTACGATTAAAGAATAGGTTCCGCCAAAGATAAGACCCGCCATAAAACCGGCTGTATCATAAACGTAAGTTAACGTAGTTGTAATCAAAGTACCTAACCCGCGGCCAAGAGGGCCAATGGCAATTAAAGCGATAAAGCCTGTTGAGATAATGGTCAAAAACGGTGTGACAAGCAAATCAATCGAGTTAGGTACAATCTTGCGGAGCCCTTTCTCAATTTTGCTCATGACATAAACCGCAAGAAGAATTGGAATTACGGTTCCCTGATAGCCAAGCATCGCGATATCCATTCCTGCAAAATTCAAATACTCAGGCTTCGCCTCAGCCAGTCCCCACGGATTTTGCAGGACAGGGTGAGTAAGAATCCCCCCTATGACGGCTCCTAAATAGGGATTTGCTCCGAACTCGCGGGATGCGCTGACACCAATTAGAATCGGCAGAATAATAAAGGCTGCGCTTGAGAACATATCCAGCAAAACAATGAATGGACTGTCCGTGCTGACCCATTCAAATGCTTTCATCATTCCAAGCAGACCCATTAATAAACCGCTCGCTACGATAGCAGGAATGATTGGAACGAAGATATTCGACAGTGTTTTTGCAAATCTGGCAAAAGGATTCATTTTTTGCTTTACAGCTTCAGCATGCGATACGGAATCTACATCCATTTTTCCGATCATTGGCTGCAGCTGTTCATAGACTTTATTCACATTCCCGGTACCAAAAATAATTTGAAATTGACCAGAGCTTGCAAATGCGCCTTTAACCCCTTCAACTTCTTCTATTTCCGCCTTATCTGCTTTGCTTTCATCCTGCAAAACTAAACGGAGTCTTGTCGCACAGTGTGTGGCACTGATGATATTTTCTTTTCCGCCGAGCAGCGGTACAATTTTTTCTGCAATGTCTTTATAATTCATGTTTATCCTCCTTTTTAAATAGAAAAAGACCTAAAACTTATAAAGATATCATAGACAGAGTTTCTCCAATGATCTCTTTACAAATTTTAGGTCTTGCCTGCATAACCAGTCACAATCCCGGATATGAACTTTTAATACGCTTTCATTGTATGAGATGAAAGCGTGTTCGTCAAGATTTTTTTACTCGCTTAATCTCTGGATGTGAAGGGTAATATATCCAATCTCAGATTCTGGAAAATGCAGGATGTATTCCTCACTTAAATAATCCGCAATCTTCTTTGAACATTGATAGGCAAATGCGTATTTTTCCTGAATGAGTCTAAGCATTTCGATATCCATAACATGAAATTCCTCATCCTGCTCAAGGCGATTTAAAGCGAATCTAAGATGGGTCAGCAGCCTCTGATAGGAGATGGAATTTTTACTCAGCTTTAGACCGAAGTGATGTTCTATTATGCTGATTGATTCTTGAATGATGGTCGCATGCTTTAATGTAACCGTCATATCAGAAGAATCTAATTTCGCCGTATGAATGTGGAGGGCAATATGTCCCGCTTCATCTTCCGGAAGAGAAACCCCAAGCTTTTCCTGTACTTTTTGGATCGCCCAAATCCCGATCTCAAACTCCTTTTTGTAGAGCACCTTAATTTCATTCAGCAATTTATTTTGAATTTGATAGCCTTGCTGAATTCTTTCAATTGCAAATGACAGATGATCTGTTAATGCTATGTGAATGTGATTGCTAAGAGGTGACATCAATTGGCCTTCCGCATAGCTGATGACTTCTTCGGCAAGCTCAACGTGTTTCTCGGGAACCATTTGCAGCAGCTGCTGAAATTTCTCGCTTTCTTCTCTCATCACAAATATTTTTTCAATTTTACTGGCCGGTATAATATCATTTTTGCTTTTTTGAAAAGCAATCCCCGGGCCCATTACAATTTTCTCCTGCTGTTCATCAAGAACGACTGCAGCATTATTGTTTAAGATTTTATAGATTCTCAAAGGTCCATTCCTTCCTGCCGAGCGTGATTGTATCACCATCATGCCAAAAATGCTGAAAAAGCACAAATACATGTTTTTTTTGTAAATTCATGTAAACGTTTTTAAAGTTTTTGTTAAATTATTAGATATTCACACGTTATTCCACAATTCGACAACAGTTATCAACAGAAGTTATCAACATATCCACAATTTCTATCCACATTTTGTGTGGGTACAATTGTTCGCCACTATATATGCAGAGGAAATATATTTATTCACAGGGCTGTTGATAAGTCTAAAACTATTGTGATTATCTCAAATTTAACACAGAAAAGCGGACCGCCAGTTTAGTTCAGGGATGGCAGATAAGATACCGGCGATAGTCCGGGTTTGACTTTTTAGCCTGATTTGTTCTTGGCGAAGGAGCTAGACATCGAACTGCATAATTTTTTTCTTTGCTAAAAAAGACCCTCTTCCATTTTTGAAGAGGGACAAACAGAATAGAACCAGACTATGAAAGAAAAACCCCTCCATAAAGCAGAGCTCCGGCTATGACATAGGCAGGATGAACTTTCATTTTTTCAAGCAGGACGAAACTAAGGATAAACAGCAGCAGAGTATGCCATATTCCAAAACCAAGAACTGCATTATCCAGGAATTGATAGGTCATGACTCCAAGCATAACCGCGATGACAGGCCTTACCACTATGGAAAGCCTTTTTACCTGAGGCGATTCCTTATATTTGATTAAAACCTTTAAAAGAATCAGCATTAAGATCAATGAGGGAGCAATAGTTGCAAACAGCCCAACTGCTGCCCCAAGCAGGCCTCCCTGCTGATAGCCGATAAATCCGGCCATTTTTGTTGCAATCGGGCCAGGGAGTGCGTTTCCAAGAGCCAGTGTCTCACTGAATTCACTGACGGTCTGCCATTCATAGCGGTCAACGACTTCTTTTTCAATAAGGGGTATGGAAGCTGGACCTCCACCATAACCGAGGATGCCCGGAAGGAAGAAAGCCAAAAAAATGTGCCAGTAAATCATGAATGCATCCCCTTCTCTTTCTTCTTCCTGCCGCTTTTCTCCCTATAAAAAATAGCCCACATCAGCAGAATGCCAATTAAAATACCCGGATGAACGTGCAGAGCTTCCATTAAGACAAAGGATGCTCCCATAAGGATAACCGTTTTAACCAATCCAAAGGACTGCGACGATTTCTTCGCGAAATCCCATGTAAGGGTTAGCAGCATAACTGCAACGACCGGCAGAACGGCTTGAGACATTCCTTTGACCCACGCCTCATCTTTATAAGCATTTAAGGTTGTCAGCAGTAAAATCATCAAGAATACTGTTGGAAGCGCTGTTGCGATTACAGCATTCAGCATGCCTGCATAGCCTCCGATCCGATATCCGATGTAACCGGCCATTTTCGTTGCTATTGGACCCGGAAGTGTATTCCCTAGTGCCAGTACGTCTGAAAATTCATCATCATTCATCCATTTAAATCTCTCAACCACTTCTTTATGCACAAGCGGAATGGTCGAAGGACCTCCCCCAAATCCAAGCATGCCTGACCTGAAAAATGCAATGAAAATATTCCACTGTTTCACAGAAAGGTCACCTCATTCTCTTCACTTACCAAGACGCAATTGATCCATCTGCTCTTGGCTCTGTACCGCCAGTTAGCACACCTGTATCAGGATCCCTCCAAATAATCTGCCCGCGTCCAAATTGGCCTGTATCCACTGTCATTTGGATTTGATGCCCTTTCCGGACTAAAGCCTGTGCGAGATGGGAAGGAAAATGTGGTTCAACAAGGACCTTTTTTCCCTCAATCCACTGCCATCGCGGTGCATCAAGAGCTGCCTGCGGATGCAGGTGAAAATCAATGGTATTCATGACTACCTGCAGATGTCCCTGCGGCTGCATATACCCGCCCATTACTCCAAAAGGACCGACAGCTTGATTATCCTTTGTCAAAAAACCCGGAATAATGGTGTGATAGGTTTTCTTCCCTGGCTTTAAGGCATTGGGATGTGTTTCATCAAGAGAAAAATCATGCCCTCGGTTTTGCATCGAGATCCCCGTTCCCGGAATCACAACGCCCGAACCAAATCCCATGTAGTTGCTCTGTATGAAAGAAACCATATTGCCTTCCCCATCCGCTGCCGCCAAATAAACCGTGCCACCTCTTGCCGGCTCATAAGCTTCAGGTAAAATCGCCTCATCTTTTATTTCGGCCCTTCTCTTTTCTCCATATTGTTCTGACAGCAGTTCTTCCGTTGTGATCTTCATCTCTTTTGGATCTGTGACGTATGCTTTCCCGTCAGTAAAAGCGAGCTTCATCGCTTCAATTTGTTTATGGTATGTATCTGCATTGTCCTTCTCGGCTACCAAATAGCCTTTTAAGATATTGAGGCCAAGCAAAGCGACAATCCCCTGGCCATTAGGCGGGATTTCCCATACGTCATATCCTTTGTAATGCACTGAGATCGGATCAACCCATTCAGCTTCATAAGAAGCAAGGTCTTCTTTTGATAGAAAACCTCCATGCTTTTCGACAAAGGAGCTGATTTTCTCTGCTAATCGTCCGCGGTAGAAGCTTTCCCCGCTCGTTTCTGCTATCTCCCTTAATGTAGCTGCATGATCCGGAGAACGCCAGATTTCACCGATTTTAGGGGATCGCTGATTTGGTGCAAATGTAGTAAACCACGCTTCAAACTCAGAACCTGTTAGAGTGGTTTTGAATTTTTCATAAGCAAGAGACCAGTATTTCCCCAAAATTGGAGTCAAAGGATATCCTTCTTCAGCATATTCAATTGCAGGTGAGAGCACTTCTTGAAGAGGAAGGCGTCCAAACCGTTTTGATAGCTGTACCCAAGCAGCAGGAGCACCTGGAACTGTTATAGGAGTTACTCCATGTACAGGCATTTTTGTGTATCCCTTAGCCTTTACAGCCTCAATGGAGAGCGCTGATGGGGCAGGTCCGCTTGCATTTAGACCATACAGGTTCCCATTTGTCCAAACCAGAGCAAATGCGTCTCCTCCAATTCCATTAGAAGTTGGCTCTAGAACTGTCAAGGCTGCGGCAGCTGCAATCGCCGCATCGACAGCATTGCCGCCTTTTTTCAGGATTTCCAAACCAGCCTGTGCCGCAAGAGGCTGTGATGTTGCGACCATTCCATTTTTCGCAAAAACAGTCTGCCGCTCTGAAGGATATGGGTGATATAAATAATCAAAGTTCATATTGTTGATCCCCTTGTAGTCATAGTGTTTTAAAAACCTATCCGCAAGCAAACAATTGTTAAGCATATTTCTTTTTATTGTTAACTTTTGTAATATCCATCTCCCATTTTATTATATCTGAATATGTTAAATATTCAATCTATTCTAGGTGCAAAAAGCTTCTTGATCTATAATTTCAGTCCATTCCTGCTCTTAAATCTGCGGAGTAAGATGTGACTCTCAACTCGCGTTATCCCTTCTAAAGCATAAAGCTCATGATTAATGAATTTTTCAAGAGCCGTGAAATTCTCAACAAGCACGTGCATATGAAGGGTACTCGGACCTGTCATTTGATAGCAGCTAGCGACCTTAGGATTGTCTGCAAGTGTTTCAGCAACCTCTATTAAAAAGGCTGGCTCACAATCCACTTCAAAGAATGCCGATACAGACCTGCCAACCTTCTCTGAATTGACGACTACTGTAAACCTTTCGATTACACCCTCATTTATTAATTGATTGACTCTTTCTCTTACGGCAACTCGGGAAAGCTCTAACTCTTTTCCAATATCCACATAGGACATGCGGCCATTATCCGTCAGCAATTTTATGATTTTTCGGTCAGTCTCATCTATTTTCAATCTTCCCACCACTTTCTTTACAAGCCCTATCGAATCCTCCAAATAATAATTTCATTATACTCACAGCAACTTTTTAAGAAAAGGTGTTCAATTAAATGTTTCTCAAGGGAAACGTTCCACGTGAAACAAAAACCAACAAAAAAAGACCATTTAAGGTCTTTTTCAGCAGCTTATTTTGATAAAACTCTGACAAATTCTTTTGCCGCATTTATACTTGATTGCGGATTTTGACCAGTAACCAGCTTACCGTCTACTTCTACATGCTCAGTAAATTTTGGAGTGGTCACAAATTCTGCACCAAGTTCTGTAAGCTTTGTTTCTAAAAGAAAAGGCATGTATTGATCCAATTTGGTGTCCGCTTCTTCTTCATTTGTAAATCCAGTTAATCGTTTGCCTTCCACTAATGGTTTTCCATTTGAAAGGACAGGGCCAACGAAACCAGCAGGACCGTGGCAGACAGCGCCAATGACTTTATCAGATTCTGCAAAATGCACGAGCAGCTCCTGCAGTTTTTTATTAGAAGGGAAATCAAACATGGTTCCATGACCGCCAGGAAGGAATATAGCTGCATACTCATCTGCTTGAATGTCATCCAGCATCTGAGTTTCTTTCAGCCTGCTGATGGGCTCTGACCATTTATCTTGTTCCACGCCTTCTAAGCTGCCGGGATCGAGAGGAACATCTCCTCCTTTAGGACTTGCTACAGTTACCTCATAACCATGCCCGGTAAATTCCTCATACGGTTCAGCAAATTCTGACAGCCAAAGGCCTGTTTTATGTTCATCTGTAATTTTATCTGCAGTGGTCACAACGACTAAAATTTTTTCTGCCATTCATACCGCTCCTTCATGAGTAAAATCAAATTTATTCATACGAAGTAAGTTTTCCCGGCTTATCTTTTATTAAACCCTTTTGATTCAACAAACTCTTTCATATACATTCTCGTCGGCTTAGAAAGCATGGCTGCCATTTGACTTGTCCAAGTATCCGTTCTCATTCCATCAGTCCGTTCATGGTAATAGGAAGAGATGACGCGATTATAGTCTTCTAATTGCCTGATATATTTTCCGCTGTCAGATTCGTAAGCTTCTTCGTGGTATATATGTTCCGTCTGGATTCTTGGCTTTTTATCCGGATTTTGGGCCGGATACCCAACAGCAAGTCCAAAAAGAGGCACGACTCTGTTTGGTGTTTTAAGGAGCTCTGAGACCTCGTTTAAACTGTTTCGCAATCCTCCGATATAAACGGCGCCAAGTCCCATCGATTCAGCTGCAATGACTGCATTTTGTGCTGCAAGCGAGGCATCTATTGCAGCCACCATGAATTTCTCTGTGCTCTCGAGCGTTTCATCTAAGTTCACGCCTTCCATCTCAGCCAATACTTCGTGACGGTGCAAATCTGCGCAAAAAATAAAGAAGTGTCCGTTCCGAGCGACATAAGACTGATTGCCTGCAAGCTCTGCCAATCTCTGTTTAGCTGCTGGATTCTTCACGCCAATTATGGAATACGCTTGTATAAAACTAGAAGTCGAAGCCGCCTGGGCGCATTCAATGATTGTTTTGATTTGTTCATCGCTGAGCGGTTTTTCTTCAAATTTTCGAATAGAGCGATGGGATAAAATCGTGTCAATTATTTGGTTCATCATTCAGGTCTCCTTTGTTATTTGTTTTAACTATCTTACCTAAGTTCCGGTCATTTTGCAGTTAATAGGATTAAGTAACTTTTGTACCGGGTATTGTATTTGTGAAAATACAGGAAATTTGCTTAAAAGCATTGGCGTTTTCGCCAAGCTGTATTAAAATAACACACGTTACATAAATATGTACTAGAAGTAAGGAGCACACACATTGACATCACAGACTAATAGCACAATGAAATTTATCATCCCATCTATGCTTGGAATTTTATTATTTATGGTTCCAATTAAATATAATGATGAGGTTACCATTCCAATTGCCATCCTTTCTGGGATTCTCCAGAAGGCACTTGGTGATTTTTTGCCTGCCATTATGACAGTTATCATTATCTTAACTTTAATTGGTACTCTTTTTGCAAAGGCAGCTAAACCTGGTTTTGTTAAAAGAAGCCCTTTCTTTACAGCTTTGTTCGATGTTCCTGTAATATGGGTTTTCGCCCGATTGATGGGAGCTATCTTTGCCGTTCTGACATTATTTAAAATAGGCCCTGAATGGATTTGGTCTGAAAATACCGGCGGACTTCTCTTAAATGATCTTCTTCCCATTTTATTTTCAGTATTCTTTTTTGCAGGATTATTACTGCCTCTATTGCTGAATTTCGGTTTGCTTGAGCTTTTTGGCTCATTGCTTGCCAAGTTTATGAGACCTGTATTTAAATTGCCGGGCAGATCCTCTGTTGATTGCGTCGCATCCTGGCTTGGTGATGGAACAATTGGCGTATTGCTGACAAGTAAGCAGTACGAAGAAGGCTTCTATACAAAACGTGAGGCTGCCATTATTGGCACAAGTTTCTCTGTAGTTTCGATTACCTTCAGTATAGTTGTCATCTCTCAAGTAAACCTTGGATACATGTTTGTTCCCTTTTATTTAACTGTTACGTTTGCAGGAATTATTGCAGCTTTAGTTCTGCCTAGAATTCCTCCACTGTCCACTAAACCTGATACTTACTACCACGGTCAGGATGAAAAGATCACAGAAGCTGTGCCAAAAGGATTTACTCCATTTAGCTGGGGCTATAAACAGGCACTTGTTCAGGCAGATAAAAATAAGAGTGTCATTTCTTTCTTTCAAGATGGAACAAAGAATGTCCTTGATATGTGGATGGGTGTTGCCCCGATTGTGATGTCACTTGGAACACTTGCATTAATAGCAGCGGAGTTCACACCAGTATTTGATTGGCTAGGGATGCCATTCATTCCCCTGCTTGAATTGATGCAAATACCAGAAGCAAAAGAGGCATCCAAAACACTTGCTGTCGGATTTGCAGATATGTTCCTGCCTACTGTATTAGCGAGTGAAATCGCGAGTGAAATGACCAGATTTATTATAGCTTGTGTCTCTGTTACCCAGCTTATTTATATGTCCGAAGTCGGCGGGCTGCTTCTGGGTTCGAAAATCCCAGTTTCATTTAAAGATTTAGTGATTATTTTTCTGCTTCGAACATTCATTACACTTCCAGTTATTGTTGGAATTGCACATATGTTGTTTTAAAATTTCAAAAAACGCATGGACCAAAAAGGTCCATGCGTTTTGATTTTCTATGAATTTTGCAGTTTTTTATCATTTATGGATGATTCAGCATTCTTAGAACTTAAGCTGTCACTGCTGTCTTTTCCAATTCAGTCTTAAGCAGCTTGGCAATCTCAAGCATGCCATACTTCTCTGCTGCTGCCTCTGCGTCACCATTATAGTTAGTATTTGTATTGATATCGTACGTATAAATGGTTCCGGTTTCATCACGGATGAATTCGATTCCAGCTACCTTTATATTGTTTGCTTCCAGCATGCTTTCATATTTAGAGATGATCGGATCATCAAAACCTTCTACAATTTGAAACTTCGGTTTTTCCGGCACTTCTTCTCCAACAGGGCAGAACAAATCTCCAATTTGGCATGCATCAGCAGGACAGAGTTCAAAGCCTTCTGAAGTATCCACACGCACTGCATAAAGGAACTTGCCGTTTACAAACTCACAGCGGGTGATATATGGCTCTGGAGCTTGAATGTATTGCTGAATTAACGTAATACCATCCACAGGCTCTTCAAAATTTGGACCTGAAACATATTGCTTCAACGCCTCAACTGAATGGAACAGCTGAACTCCAAGACCTTTCCCCGCCCGGTTATGCTTTGTGATAAACGGCTGGCCCTCAAATTCTTTTGATGCGTTCAAAATTGCTTCTTTACCAACAGCAGCAATTGTTTTTGGCGTTTCGATCCCGTGTTCATTTAATGTCATATATTGAGCAACCTTGCTTACTTCTAATTGAATCGCGCGGCTGCCATTTAATACTTTCCGATTATGTCTTTCAAGCCAGGACAATACAGATGCCGTAAGTTCGGGAGCAAACCGGTGACCCCGAGTGTGAGAGGATGCACTCATCCGGTTATAAAAAACCCCTTCTGGAGGCGCTTCAGATAAATTAATCATGCCTTGATCCAAATGCCATTCTTCATAAGGCACATCAAGCTCGTCCAGCCTTTTTGTCAGGTGAACCGTCCACTCTTCGTTTTCATGAATGATGTAAACTTTACTCAATTTAATATCCCCCATCCACTATTCGTTATAAATTAGTGTAATCCTACTATATCGATCAATTACCTGTCAATTAGCTGACGTCTTAAGTATGGATTTGGCTGATCCCGGTGCAATGAACAAGTAATGTAGAAAAGAGTATCCAAAGTGAAAGTGATCATAAAATGTGGATAATCAGTTAGAGCATAGGTAGGTAATATGTTTATAAATATTTATAAAAATTACTAGTTAAGCCTATTTTTCAGTATTTTCAAAATTTATTTGCAAGAAATAGTTAGAAGTACTGGAATTTTAATACTGGTATGATATACTAATTGTAACAAAACGTTCACAAAGTGTTTATCGGTTTGTCACAATTAAAATAATGTAAGCGTTGACAAGAACTATTTAAAAGGGAGTTGTTTTAAATGGATGTATTTTTCGTATATTTACTTATTGTAAGTGCCACTCCGCTATTCTTGTGGGATCAGCGCAAAAATCTGGCACTCCTTCACATACCGTTTATTTTATTGCTTTGGGTGTACTTCGGCATGTATGCAACAATGGATCTGAATATGGCCATGCACGTATTTGGAGGTTCTCTATTCATTATTAATCTAGTTTTTGCACATGTTGCAGCCTATCTCATTTATGCAAAACCAATCATCAAACGCAAAACAGATTCTAAAAGCAATCTGGATCTCATTAAATAAACAAACAAAAACACCCTGACCATAATAGGTCAGGGTGTTTTTGTTTGTATTTTAATGATCGTTCATAACCCAAACAGATCCAAGAACTGTTACAACCGCAACAAATATCGCGAATGCTGTATTTACGACCTGAACGTTTCCGCTTTCTGATTCCGTCATATGCATGAACATAAATAGCTGGATGCCAGCCTGCAGGAATGCTAGTGTGAAAACAACAGCGATTTTTACTGATAATGCAAAATCAGTATATAATCCAAGCCATAAAGCTACAAGTGTCAATACAATCGAAGAGATAAAACCAATTACGTGACTCCAAGGAAAATGGTTGTGACCCTCTGCTGTTTTTTGCTGATTAGTGGCCATGTGGACTTAATCCTCCCATCATAAGGAGCAAGTACACTCCAGTAAAGATGAAAATCCAGACAACGTCTAGGAAATGCCAGTAAAGACTTGAGATAAACAGCTTCGCAGATGTTTGAGGTGTTAACCCGCGTTTCTTTACTTGCATTAAGATAAAGCTAATCCAGAATATCCCGATAGTGACGTGAAGTCCATGGGTTCCTGCCAAAACAAAGAATCCAGACCACATTGCGCTAGCCTGCAATGTAGCACCATGGTGAACATATTCTACAAACTCATATACTTCATAGCCGACAAATCCTAAACCTAGTGCCAATGTGATAATGGTCCACAAAATAACGCCTTTTTGATTATGACGACGCAATTCGTGAATAGCAAGACCACATGTGAAACTGCTTGTTAACAGCAGGAACGTCATAATCAATACGCCTTCGATCTTGAAAAGATCAGTTGGCAGCGGTCCGTCTGCTGTCATAGGTGCTAATACAAAGTAGGTGGCAAAGAGCGTTGCAAACAGCGCAATTTCAGCACCTAAGAAGATCCAGAAGCCCAGAATATTCAATCGGCCAATTTCCGATTGATATTCAAGAGGCAAATTTGGATCATGTTCTTCATGATGATGTGCATGTTCCATAATTCACGCCTCCTTTACACAGATATTTTTTGTTCTGTTTCTTTTATTTCGTCAACACTTACATAGAAACCATGATCCTGTTCAAACGAGCGAAGAATCATGCAAGCGAAAATTCCAATTAAACCTGCAATTGCCGGAATCCACCAGTGGAAAACTAGTGCGAAACCGCTGATGCCGAAGAACACAGACATGATAAACGGTCTGCCCGAGTAGTTAGGCATGTGAATCGGTTTGTATTCTACTTCTTTTTTCTTGCCTGTTTCTTTTTCTTCCATTTTCATATGCCAGAATGCATCAAGACCCTTAACCTCAGGTGTAACCGCAAAGTTATAGTGAGGCGGAATCATTGTTGTTGTAGCCCATTCAAGCGTACGTCCATCCCATGCATCTCCTGTTTGCTCACGCGGTGAGTAACGGAAGCTGTAGTAGATGTTATAAACAAGAACAACGAATCCTAATGCCATTCCTGCTGCACCAATAGATGCAACAACATTCAGCCCAGTCCAGCCGTCTGCCGCACCGTACGTTGAGATACGGCGAGGCATACCTGCTAAACCTAGGAAATACATTGGGAAGAAGCAAATATTAAAACCGATTGTAAAGAGCCAGAAGCTTACTTTACCGATTCTTTCGTTCAATTTATGACCAAACATTTTTGGATACCAGAAAATTAATCCGGCAAAACATGCAAATACAGTACCAGCAATTAATACGTAATGGAAATGTGCAATTAGGAAGTACGTATTATGATACTGATAATCTGCTGCAGCCATCGCAAGCATAACCCCTGTTACCCCGCCGATTACGAAGTTTGGAATAAACGCAAGTGACCAAAGCATTGGTACAGTAAATCTGATTCTTCCTTTATAAAGCGTGAAGAGCCAGTTAAAGATTTTAACACCTGTCGGTATGGCAATCGCCATTGTCGTAATCGAGAAGAATGAGTTAACAAGCGCTCCTGAACCCATTGTAAAGAAGTGATGGACCCAAACGACAAAGCTCAACCCAGAGATCGCTACGATGGAGATAACCATTGCTTTGTAGCCGAACAAGGTTTTTCTTGCAAACGTCGAAATAATTTCTGAGAAAATACCGAATGCCGGCAAGATAACAATGTAAACTTCTGGATGTCCCCAAATCCAGAACAAGTTTGCCCATAGCATTGGCATACCGCCATTCTCAAGGGTGAAGAACGCTGTTCCGAATAATCGGTCAAACGACATCAATGCAAGTGCAACCGTTAATACTGGGAAAGCGAACACGATAATCAAACAAGTGATTAAAGATGTCCAAGTAAACATCGGCATGCGCATAAGCGTCATACCCGGTGCACGCATCTTCAAGATCGTGACCATAAAGTTAATACCTGTCAAAAGTGTACCGATCCCGGCAATCTGAAGACCGAGGAGGTAATAGTTCTGTCCAGGTCCGGGACTTGCTTCTGCTCCAGCGAGAGGCGTGTAGCTCGTCCAGCCTGCATCAGGTGATCCGCCAATAACAAATGAGATGTTAAACAGCATGGCACCAACAAAGAATGTCCAGAAACTTAATGAGTTAAGATATGGGTATGCCACATCGCGAGCTCCAATTTGCAGAGGAACAACAACGTTCATTAATCCAATCAGGAACGGCATCGCCATAAAGATAATCATAATCGTTCCGTGTGTTGTAAAAATTTCATTATAATGCTGTGCATTTAAAAACTCTGATTCCGGAAGCGTAAGCTGAACACGCATAAGCAGCGCATCAACCCCTCCGCGGAACAGCATCAGAATTGCAGCAATGATGTACATAATTCCAAGCTTCTTATGGTCGACAGTTGTAATCCATTCTGTCCAGAGCCATTTCCACTTTTTAAAATAAGTGAGTACGAAAACAACGGCAATCGAAGTTAGTAAAATTGAGATTTGCGCTCCTAAAATCAACGGATCGCCGGTTACAATAAATTCATCCCATTTCATAGTTGGTGTTTCCTCCCTTCTCAGTGAGAATCGTGTGCTGAATGATCTTCAGTCTGTTCTTCTGATTCGTGTTCTGAATGATCTGTTTCCTGTTCGGAGTGGTCTTCTCCATGTTCTGAATGACCTTCTGATTTAATAGAATGATCGATGTTCATTTCTTTATTTGGATCTAATTTCTCTAAATGATCCACTTCATCATGCTTGTGCAATTCATAGCCGGATTGCTCGCGGACTCTTACTGCATACTCTGAGTCTTTTGAGTGATCCACCCATCCAAGATGCGTGTTAGAGAATGTCATTTTTCCAGTTGTTCCCGGAAGCATTAGCTGATCATATTGATCCTGTGTTAATTCAGGAGCAGAGTCTTTTGTTTTCTCTACCCAGTCTTCAAATTTATCTTCAGGCATAGCTTCTACATTGAATGTATGTCTTTCAAAGCCTTTACCTGTAAAGTTTGCATTTCGTCCTGCATATGTTCCAGGCTCATCTGCCTGAAGGAAAAGCTTTGTCTGCATTCCTGACATCGCATATTTCTGTCCGCCTAATTGAGGAATCCAGAATGCTGTCATCGTATCAGCAGAAGATAGTTTAAATTCAACTGCACGATCTTCAGGAATGTTTAAGTAGTTAACCGTTTCAATTCCCTCTTCTTCATAAGAGAAAATCCATTTCCAGTCAACAGATGTAGCATGTATGACTAAAGGTGCCTTGTCTTTTGAAGACTCAGGAGCCTCTTCTAGTGCATAGATGGTTTGCACTGTAGGAATTGAAAGTGCAATAACGATAATGATTGGAATAACCGTCCATACAATTTCAAGGAATTTGCTTCCTTCCATTTCAGGCGGTTCATATTCCATGTTGTCTTTGCGCTCACGATACTTCACAACAATGAGAGTAAACAGAACAAAAACAACAGCAAGAATGAATAGCATAAAACCTATCGACAAGAGAATAAGGTCACTTTGTGCAGCTGCAACTGGCCCTTTCGGATCTAGGATGACGAGTTCACTGCATCCGCCGAGTAAAAAAACAGAGAGTAATAGACCTAACGCTAAAAATGGTTTAAACAGCTTGAACACCAGGTTCACCTTCCTTCCTAATTAATAACTGATTCACTATAATCTGGATGCTAAAAGTGCATGCCTATAAATTATTTCAGAAAAACGATGATTTCGTTTTCTTTTTCCTCTATATGCTAGCAGAGCTAGCTTCCATATGTGATGCCATTTCTTAAATGTCACGAGAATTTCATCAGTCGTTCAAACAAATGTCACATTTTTATCATACTTTAGTCATATTTATGTAATTCCTTTCATTTATTGGAATTGAAAGTGCTTTAATGAAAATTTTTCTTTTTAAGGATAAGTTAGACAGTAGATTCGTCAAACCTTTTTTACCCAATTCTATATGTGATCAAACTCACAAGAGTCTTTCAAACTCTCAGCTTAGAAGACTTGCTGTAAATTTCTGTAAAAGCATGAAAAGGCAGTCTCAGCTTAAAGCCAAGACTGCTTTCCATTAATCAAATTTTAATTTTGACAGAGCGTCTGCTAAAGCCGGATTTGAAAGCTCATCATTTTGTTTTTTCATGTAATTCGCGACTTCTTTTTTTGATACTTTGCTGTTTTGGGTTTTTTTCTTCCTTTCTGTAAACGCAGAAAGTTTTTCCCTGTGGCCGCATCCGCAGACAAAGATCTGCCCTTCGCCCTCGCCTCTCAGTTCAAGCTTTTTGTGGCAGACAGGACATCTTGCGTTTGTTGTCCGTGACACTCCTTTGCGATACCCGCATTCTCTGTCTTGACAGACAAACATCTTGCCTTTTTTACCGTTCACTTCAAGCAGCAGCTTTCCGCACTCAGGACATTTTCGTCCTGTGATGTTATCATGCTTGAATTTCTTATCGCTATTTTTCACTTCTTGTACGACAGTCTTCGCATACCCCTTCATCTCCTGGATGAAAGCCTGCTTTGACAGCTTTCCTTTTGCGATTTGCGTCAGTTTCTGCTCCCATTCAGCTGTAAGCGCAGGTGATTTTAAATCCTGCGGCACAAGGTCCAGCAGCTGTTTTCCTTTTGAAGTGACGAATAGCTCTTTGCCTTTCTTTTCAACTAGGAAGCTGTTAAATAATTTCTCGATAATATCAGCACGGGTTGCTACCGTTCCAAGGCCCCCAGTTTCACCAATGACCTTCTTTAAATCAGCATTGCCGGACATATACTTCGCCGGATTTTCCATAGCAGACAACAGAGTTGCCTCGTTAAAGCGTGCAGGCGGTTTTGTTTCTCCTTTTGTCTGAGTAATGGACTGTATTTTTAAAAGGTCCCCTTTATTCAGTACAGGAAGTTTCTGCTCAGCGAGGCCTTCCTTCTCTTCATCCGTTTCAAACTCATAAACTTCCTTCCATCCTTGGGAAAGAACCACTTTCCCTTTTGCAAGAAACGTTTCCTGTCCAATTTTGCAAGTAATGGTCGTTTGTTCGTACTCAAAAGGGGGAGATAAAACAGCAAGGAACCGTTTGACAACCAGATCATATATTTTTCTTTCCTTATCACTGAAGGCAGACGCAATCACCGTTTCCTCTGTCGGAATGATGGCATGGTGATCAGATACCTTGCTGTCATCTACAAATGAAGGATTGCCCTTTATTGGTTTTTGAAGAATTTTCATCGCTGCTTTTGCATATGGCTTTACGCCGCACGCTTTTACTCTTTCGCTGAGCGTTTCGACAATATCTGAGCTGAGGTATCGGGAGTCTGTTCTCGGATATGTCAGAACTTTATGCTGTTCATACAGCTTTTGCATAATGGAAAGAGTCTCTTTAGCAGAATAGCCAAACCGTTTATTTGCATCACGCTGCAGCTCTGTTAAATCGTAAAGGCCCGGTGAAAAAGTCTTCTTATAAGCTTTGTCAGCAGAGATAATCACTGCGTCCTTGTCAGCAAGCTGTTTATTCAATGAATCGATTTTCTCTTTATCAAACGTCTTAATATCCTTCGTTTTTGCATCCTGCCATACTAGATGCAGGCCTGCGCTTGTATTTGCTTTTAAACCGTAATAGGCCTTCGGTTTAAATTGCTTAATTTCAATTTCCCGCTCTGCAATAATGGCAAGTGTAGGTGTTTGAACTCTGCCTGATGAAAGCTGGGCATTGTGTTTTGTTGTCAAAGCACGGGTAGCATTCATGCCGACAATCCAGTCAGCCTCTGCTCTCGCGACTGCAGAATGAAATAAATTTTCATATTCTTTGCCGTTTTTCAGCTTTTTAAATCCCTCTTTAATGGCTTTATCCGTTACAGATGAAATCCAAAGACGCTTAATCGGTTTATGAATATGAGCCTTTTCAATAATCCACCTTGCAACAAGCTCGCCTTCCCGCCCTGCGTCTGTTGCAATGACAATTTCCGTTACATCTTTCCGGTTTAATAAAGCTTTAACCGCGTGAAATTGTTTGCTTGTTTTTTTAATAACGACAAGCTTCAGTTCCTGCGGCAGCATTGGCAGGTCTTCCATTTTCCACGTTTTATAAGAATCACTGTAAGCCTCAGGATCTGCATGCGTCACAAGATGCCCAAGCGCCCAGGTAACAATGTACGTACTGCCTTCAAAGTATCCGTTGCCTTTTTTTCCGCATTGTAAAACTCTTGCCAAATCCCTTCCTACAGAGGGTTTTTCTGCAAGTACGACGATTTTTCCCATAGTCACATTCCTCACTTTCATTCGATATTATATGGTATCACAAAATGCAGCCGTAATATTTGAACCAATCATGATAGGGATCATCAAAATCTATGCAGCTTGCACCTCTCCATTTCTGACTATAAAATTGGCAGGATGGAAATCATCGTGCAATAGAATAAAGGGACGATCTTTCATGATTGCCTCAGTTTTCATCGATGAACCTTATTGTTTTCTCGCCATATTCTAAATGAATACCGCTTTCTTTGTTAGAAAGCGCTTTTGCAAACAGCTAATAATTTCAAGTCGCTTGAAAAACCTTTATCTAATTTTTCTATATGTGTAAATCTGTCAAAATACATGGCTAAATTAGTTTCTCTCATCGGATTCCCCTTATGGCTTAAACCAAGTTTCCCCTTTTATGTTACCATAATTAGAAGAGATTCGTGATTTTGACAAGCAGAAAGTGAGGTACCTTGATGCACTCCGAAGTACAGCTTTATTTCCGCAAAGCAAAAGAAGAACATCTGGAGGATATGCACATGCTCCGGACTAAGATTCTTTCAGCCCTGCCTGGGGCAAAAGAAGGATTTGAATACGGATTTCCCGTTTATTACATGAACGGTGAGCCCCTCGTCGGCTATGCCGGAAGACAAGAAGGTCTCATGTTTTATGTAATGAATCCGAACATCGTAGCAGCCTATCATGAAGACCTTGCAACCCGTATTACAGGGAAAACCTGTATTATTATAAAAGAAAATTCTCAAACTTCTAAGCAAACTATTTTAAGATGCATAGATAATATGCTAACAGATTTAATGAATAAGCATGTCATGTAGCAGCGGAATCGCTGCTTTTTTTTGTAAATATACTTTATGCAGAATAAGAGGCAGTGCCATAATGTTCCGGCTTTCCGGTATAGCTTAAAACATAAGGATTTAGTATGATGGTAGAATGAATATTTTAGAATGCAGCGGAGGGTTAAATAGAATATGAGTTTACTTACAATTGAGAAGTTAAGCCACAGCTTTGGCGACCGGATCTTATTTAAAGACGTTTCCTTCAGACTTTTGCCTGGAGAACATGTTGGTCTTGTCGGCGCAAATGGTGTTGGAAAATCGACCATGATGAACATTATTACGAAAGAGCTGATCCATGATTCAGGCAAAGTGGAATGGACACCCGGCGTTCATTACGGATACCTTGACCAGCATACTGTGTTATCAAAAGGGAAAACAATTAGAGACGTTTTAAGAGACGCTTTCTTGCCTTTATATAAAAAAGAAGAAGAATTGAACGAAGTCATTGGACTTATGGGCAGTGCGAGTCCAGAAGAACTGGAAGAGCTGCTTGAGAAAATGGGGGAAATTCAGGATCACCTTGATGCCGGCGGATTCTATTCCCTGGATATTAAGGTAGAGGAAGCAGCACGCGGTCTTGGCCTTGATGCAATCGGACTTGACCGTGACGTATCTGCACTGAGCGGAGGACAGCGGACAAAGGTGCTTTTGGCAAAGCTTCTGCTTGAACAGCCTGAGGTTCTCCTTCTGGATGAGCCTACCAACTATTTAGATGTTGAGCATATCCAATGGCTGAGCCATTATCTGAAAGAATACCCAAACGCATTTTTGCTGATCTCCCATGATACTGAATTTATGAATGGTGTCGTTGATGTTATTTTCCACTTAGAATTTTCCAAGCTGACACGCTATACGGCTACTTATGAAAAATTCCTGGAGCTTGCGGAAATCAATAAAAACCAGCATCTTCATGCTTATGAAAAGCAGAAGGAATTCATTAAAAAGCAGGAAGATTTCATTGCAAAAAATAAAGCGCGCTACTCAACTACCGGACGTGCAAAAAGCCGTCAAAAACAGCTTGACCGCATCGACCGGATTGACCGTCCTGAAACAGCGATGAAGCCGACCTTTGAATTTAAAGAGTCACGAGGAAGCAGCCGATTTGTGTTTGAAGGTAAAGACGTTGAAATTGGATATACACACCCGCTTCTTCCAAAGCTCACTATGACCATTGAACGAGGAGAGAAAATTGCGATTGTCGGGTGCAATGGAGTAGGTAAATCTACTCTGCTCAAAACGATCTTAGGGAAAATAAATCCATTAGGCGGTAAGATCCAGCTAGGTGATTTCCTTTTCCCTTCATACTTTGAGCAGGAAGTTAAAGCAGAGAATATCACGCCAATTGATGACGTCTGGAATGCATTCCCCGGCCTTGATCAGCATCAGGTTCGTGCGATGCTTGCACGAGTTGGCTTGAAGAATGAGCATATATCCCGTCCATTAAATCAGCTTAGCGGCGGAGAGCAGGCAAAAGTCCGCTTATGCAAATTGCTCCAGTATGAAAGCAACTGGCTCCTTTTCGATGAGCCGACAAATCACTTGGATGTAACAGCCAAAGAAGAATTAAAGCGCGCATTAAAAGCATACAAAGGCACAGTCATTCTCGTATGCCATGAGCCTGACTTCTACGAAGACTGGATTACAAAGGTCTGGAACGTGGAAGAATGGGCAGAAGCAGGCAAGTGAGCCGACTGGATGGCTTCAGAATGAAGCACAATAGATAAACAAAGCATCCCCGCAAGGAATCTGCGGGGATGTTTTGTTTATTTTATTAGATTCTTGAACAGATGCCTTTGGATGCACTTCAAGCGTTCCGGTATATTCTATCATTCCTATTTCACAATTTTCACCGATCGTTATGTGATTTCCTCTAACTAACTTAGCTTTAGTAAAATCAAGCTGTATGTTGTCTCCTTCAATAACCTCCGAGTGAAGACAAGGGTCAGATTTTAAAAATTGAAACAGCCGCCTAAATAGATTAAATGACTTGTCATTGCTGGCCGTAATCTTCTCGCCGCCAATTTCCTTCATCTTAGAAACTCAGTCTTCCTCGCCACACCGTATCCTTCACTCATCTTGAAGTTCAATCAATTCCATAGTTTAAAAGTGGAAAAAACAGCAAAGTATACGAAAAGAGCCAACATAAAAACGGACCTCTCAATTAAAAAGAAGTCCATTTTTGTGAATCAATCTTTATCACTCAAACCCTACACTCATCGTATCAGGATGTGAACCGGCACGGCTGTCCTGATTTAGACCATCGATTTCTGCAATTTCTTCTGAGGTGAGTTCGAAATCAAATATATCAGCATTTTCAACAATCCGCTGTTCTTTAACGGATTTAGGGATCGTGATGACTTCATGATGGAGATCCCAGCGTAAAATCACTTGAGCAATCGATTTATTATATTTTTTAGCGATTTTTTCAATAACAGGTTCATTTAGCAGCTGGCCCTGCTTTAAGGGGGACCATGCTTCGAGTCTGATTTCTTCTTTTGTGCAGTAAGCCATAAGGTCTTTTTGAGTGAGATGAGGGTGAAACTCTACCTGATTGACCATCGGTTTTATTTCAGCGGCAGCAATGAGATCCTCAAGGTGATGAATCTGAAAATTGCTGACGCCGATTGCACGTACACGTCTTTCTTTGTAAAGTTTCTCGAATGCTTTCCATGTTTCTTTATATTTGTCTTTTCCAGGCCAGTGGATTAAATAAAGATCAAGATAATCAAGTCCAAGTTTGTTCATACTTGTCTCAAATGCATTCAATGTGGATTCATATCCCTGCTCACTGTTCCAGAGCTTCGTTGTAATAAACAATTCTTCCCTTGGAACTCCGCACTCCTTGATCGCCTGGCCGACGCTTTCTTCATTTTGATATATCGCAGCTGTATCCACGCTTCTGTATCCGTTTTTGATGGCAGCTTTAACGGACTGAACGGCTTCTTCTCCATTTTTTACTTTAAAAACACCCAGTCCCATCCATGGCATTTTCACTCCATTGCTTAGTATAACGCTGTCTTTTAAATTAGCTGGTTTCATTTCTTCGTCCTCCCTTTTTTAATCACTTACTATATACCCTAAGTGGAACTCAAATCCTCTTACTTACTGAACATTCTCCACCATATTAGGCTTCTGAATTTTAACTGCCTCTGCCTTTTCATCCGCTCCTGCGACCAATGCATCAGGCATCCAGCCGCTCTTCTAAATGCATTTATCATGTTAATAACCGTGGTCTTCCCTCCAATTAGGTGTCAATGTTACATCCAAATAAGATTTCCTAATTTAAATTTACAAAGTTATTACTATACCGTATCATAAAGGACAACAGCGCTTACATCCTGCATACTACCAAATCACAAAACAAAAGAGGTCGTAAAAAATGGCGAATGTTCAATCACTCGAACGGGCTCTCACATTATTAAACAAGCTCTCCGAATATCCAGAAGGCATCCAAATCTCGCGTTTAGCAGAGCAAGTTGGGCTAACTAAAAGTACAGTTCATAGATTGCTTGCCACTTTAACGAACATGAACTATACGATTAAAGATGAAGAAACTGACAAATACAAAATTGGGCTTCAAGTTCTTTTTCTTTCAAGGAACTTAATCAACAACATAAATGTTGTCACCATAGCAAAGCCTTTTCTGGAAAAACTATGCCAGGAAGTGAACGAAACGATTCATTTGTGCATAGAGGACCGCGGGGAAGTGATATACATTGATAAAATAGAAAGCAATCAGACCATCCGGATGTATTCCCGAATCGGCAGCCGCGCACCAATCTATTGTACCGCGGTAGGTAAAGTGCTGTTATCCGGTATGGATAAGGATAAAAAGAATGAAACAATTTCAAAAATGAAGTTTATTCCTAAAACTCCTACTACCATTACATCTAAGGAAGAATTCCTGGAAGAAATCGAAAAGGTAGATTCTCAAGGCTATGCCCTGGACAACTCAGAAAATGAAGCTTCGCTCATGTGCATCGCCTTCCCAATCTTTGACCATAATGGCAAAATCATTGCCAGCTTCAGTGTTTCCGGACCAAACAACCGTGTAACCCCTGAACTCATCGAAACTACACTGATTGGAAAAATGAAGCAGTGCAGCATTGAAATTTCAAGGAACCTTGGCTATAGCGGCTAGAAAGTAAGTCGTAATCCGTATGTCGGGATTGCGGCTTTTTTGATAATGAGTTTGAAGAGATTCCAGATAACTTTTGGTTCAGATTTTCTTCATTTTCCCATTCCCTCATTAATGAAAAGAAAGAAAGACATCCAATATGTCTTCCTTTCTCCGTCTATAACACGGAAGCTTTCTTATCTCCCTGCAGAATTATTTTATTGCGGTTATTTTTCTTATTCATAAACTGAGCCCAGTAGGCCGTAAGAATCGGCACTAATATAGAAGTCACAATTACAGAGGCTGCTACCAACGCCGTAGCTGCTTCTGCTACTGGCAAGAATTCCGGCTTAATATTAGCGATAATCATTGGATTGGCTACCGCGGCACCCGCCGTACTTGATGCAGCAAGACCTGCTGTTCCATTTCCGCCGCCAAGGAATTTATCTGCAAGCATTAATGGGATGCCAGTTACCACAATGACTAAAATCCCCAGAATGATACCAGCAAGACCCGTTTTTGCTATAACCGTTAAATCAATCGAACTCCCTAACGCAAAGCCAAAGAACGGAATCATTACATGCACCGCTCTGCTGAAGAATTCACGCAGATCGGTATCGAGATTTCCAAGAATGAACCCAATCAGGAATGGCAGAACAGCCCCGACAAACGCCTGCGGTTCAAAAGCAGCGAGGCCCGTTGTCCCTAGAATCAGCATCGTAACAAGCGGTCCGGATTCAAGCGACATTAAAACAAATGCTCCCGCTTCTTCCTTCGTTCCATACTGCTGCATGATGGAAGCATACAAGCCGCCATTCGTCATATCCATCATCGCAACTAGTGCCAGAACGGATAGACCGGCGAAGAGCCCCGATTGAATGCCTCCATCCGGAATAAAAGCAGATGCCACAATTGCCACGACCCAGGCAACGGCAATTTTGGTTACTACAAGCGTCCCAGATTTCCGCAGCACAACACCTGTCGCTTTAATATTAATGCTCGCACCCATACAGAAGAACCAAACAGCCAAAATTGGCACCGTTCCTGTCATCAGGCCGTTGGTAAAGGAACCGAAATACTCTCCAGATCCAGGTGCCAGAGTATGGATAATGGCACCAAGGAATAACGGGACAAGCATTAAACCGCCTGGAATTCGTTCAATCGTTTTCATAATTTTCATATCTCTCTACCCTTCCAATAAGTTAATGTCCTAAGCAAATCTTTTCGGTAGATTCATGATGTTTTAATATTCTTACTATTCTCTGGAGAACTGGACACATTTATTGCCCGTTTCGCCTCTTACCGTGCGAGCCAGCCGCCATCAACTGCCAGAACATGCCCATTCATGTAGTCAGAAGCCCTGCTTGCTAAAAAGACGACAGCCCCCATCAAATCCGAGGTTGATGCCCATCTTCCTGCCGGGATACGAGAAATAATTTCTGCATTCCGCTGCTCATCAGCACGAATTGGGGCAGTATTCGCCGTCTCGACATACCCAGGAGCAATGGCGTTGATTTGGATATTATGTGCCCCTAATTCATTCGCAAACGCTTTCGTAAGACCCGCTACTCCATGCTTGCTCGCCGTGTAAGGCGGAATAAACTTGCCGCCCTGGAAGGAGAGCATTGAGCCGATATTAATGATCTTGCCCCGCTTCTGCCCGGCCATGACCTTTGCCGCTTCCTGGCTCAAAAAGTACACCGAGTTCAAGTTGACATCCATCACGGCATTCCAATCCTCTTCCGTATATTCAAGCAGCGGAGCTCGTCGGATCGTTCCGGCATTGTTGACAAGAATATCAATCTTCCCGTATACCTTCATACACCCATCCACTATTTGCTTCACGCTCTTTCTTTCAGACAGATCTGCCTGAAAGAAATGAACCTTCCTGCCTGTTTCTTTAATTAATGATCTTGTCTCTCCCCAATTCGCACCTCGGGCAGCAATGAATAAATCTGCCCCCGCTTTAGCAAGTGCCACCGCATAGGCCTGCCCAAGTCCTGAATTTCCACCTGTCACAATCGCTGTCTGGCCTGTCAGATTAAAATAATCCAATGAAAAATCCTTCATACTCATCTTGCCTGCACCTCCCCCGAAAACTTTTGTTTATCGCAGTTCATTCATACTTACAGCATCCATATCCCGATACGTCTTGTTCTCTCCGGCCATCGCCCAGATGAACGTGTAGCTGCCCGTTGCCACACCGCAATGAATGGACCATGGAGGAGAAATGACCGCCTCCTCATTCTTCATGACAATATGACGAGTCTGATCGGGCTCCCCCATCATATGGAACATTCTGTCCTGCTCATCCAAATCAAAATACAGATATACTTCCATTCGGCGGTTATGCGTATGAGTCGGCATCGAATTCCACACACTTCCCGCATGAAGCTTCGTCATTCCCATCGCAATCTGGCAGCTCTGAATGCCCTCCTCGTGAATCATCCGCTTGATCACCCGGTCATTCGCATTCACATTCGAGCCCATCCGATCTCCTTCAATGTCATTAAAAGCGACCTGTTGAGTCGGATACTCTTTATGCGCCGGCGCAGAAAATAAATAAAACTTCGCTGGATTTGCGGCGGAATCGCTTTCAAATAGCAGTTCCTTCTTCCCCATTCCTACATACAAACAATCCTTTGTTTTCATTTCATATGTATCACCATCAACTTTAATTTTTCCAGATCCGCCTACATTGAATATCCCCACTTCTCGGCGCTCCAGGAAATAATCTGCCTTAATCTCGTCATAGCCCTTTAAAGCAATCACATCTTCCAAAGGAGATATTCCGCCGACAATAGCCCGGTCCTCCATGGAGTAAACAAGCTTAATTTCTCCTGCTTCAAATAACGCCTCAATCAGGTAATGTTCTCGAATCTGTTCCGTTGTGAAAGTTTTTGCGTGCTCCGGATGTGTAGAATATCTAATTTCCACCGTTTCTCTCTCCTTTTATGCTGCAAATAATTTTTAAAACGCTTTCAAATAACAGCTAATTCATGTACTGATCTTTACTGCTTGTCCTTGATGATGTCATCCCTTTTACGAGGGAAATTATTACAAACGTTATATTAGATTTACACTGTTCCACATCGTGGTACAACGTTCCATAATTTAATTATAGCGCTTTCATTTTTAGAAAGCTAGAGGGATTTTCAAAAAATTCAAAGGTTTTAATAAACAAGTTAGACTATTGTTTTACGGACTTGCACCTTTTAGCTTATGAACATACCCGGCACAAAAAAAGACCAAGCCCATTTTACGGGCTTAGCCTTCAACTCATCGCATGCTTTAATGCTTTATCAATAATTCTTGTCAGCTGCCAGTCCTCCAGATCGATGCCATAAATAAGGAGAACGGCAAGGGTATAAACAGCTTTAAATCGTGCTAATTCAGACGCTTCTTCACTTATTTGCCCGTATTCTTCAAAAAAAGAGGACCTTGCTTCTAAAGGAAGAAGGCTGTAAGCAGCTGACAAATCAATGGCAGAATCCCCAATATGAGTATCTCCCCAGTCAATGATGCCAGTCAGTGAACCCTTTTCGTTCACTAAGATATTTCTAAGATGCAAGTCTCCATGCACTAGACACTTTTCAGATGCTTCACCAATTGGGACAAGCATCTCTGCATATTTATGCAGCTGTTTGATAGTATCACTTTCCGGACGAAGACTGTACAGCTTTTCTGCAGTTTTATTTAGCATCGGAATTCGTTTGTTCATATCAAGTCTTCCGAGGCAATCATACTTAACTCCCGCCATCAGTGCTTTATCCACAGGAATTGCATGAAGGGTTTTTAAAAACTTTGCCAATGGAATGGCCATGCTGGCGCGCTGCTTTTCCGTTAATTCAGCTGGAGGCTGGCCTGGCAGAAAAGAATAGCCAAGATATGGCCATTTATAGTCAAATCCAGGGGAACCGCTGAAAATAGGCACTGGTATCGCTATTCCCATGTCAGGCAGCATGGGCAGAAGCCGCTCTTCTGTTTGCAGTAAATCGACAGCAATCTGCCTGCGGGGGAACCTGAAAACATAACATCCGTTGACTTGGAATACCGTATTGTCAAATCCTTTTCCGAGCAGTTTCGCATGAACAGGGTGAAGCTCGGGAAAATCTTTTGTGATTAGCTTTTCCGCCAGGGACTCTGATACCGTTTGTTCTGGAGACCAAGGATTTCCCACAGCATTTACCTTGGCCTTCTTGGTACTTTTCCGCGATTGGATTGTGATCCTCTTTTTGCTTTTTCAGGACGGTAAACCTGATCTTTGTTTTTGGGCTGAGATGTGTATTCGGAAGAGGGAATTTCAATCTTTTGTCTCGGAAGCTTTAGCGCAATCCCCTTTTCAATGGTATGGAGGTCGTCCATATCTTTTGGCGCGGCAAATGTTACAGCCACTCCTTCATCACCGGCTCTTCCCGTTCTTCCAATCCGGTGAATATATGTTTCTGCATCGAGAGGCATATCATAGTTATAGACATGGGTCACCCCTTCTACATCTAGTCCTCGTGCTGCTACGTCTGTGGCAATCAAATATTGAATTTTGGCTTCGCGAAATAGTTTCATTACCTTTTCTCTTTTTGCCTGTGATAAATCGCCGTGGAGCTCTTCTGCTGCATACTTCCGAGCCTTCATTGCATCAAACAGTCTGCCTGCCCTTATTTTTGTCCTGCAAAAGATAATCGCAAGGAAGGGACGCTGCTCGTCTAAAAAGCGAAAAAGAGCCGCCTGCTTAGCCCTGTCGTTCGTTTCAACTACAAGCTGTGTAATTTTTTCAACAGTAATCTGCTTTTCCTGAACTGTAATATCTTTGGGATTTGTCATATATTGCCTGGACAAGTCTCTGACTTTATTTGTGATTGTTGCTGAAAACAGCAGTGTCTGTCTGGAATCGAAGGTTTGGGCTATAATTTCTTCAATATCTTTCTGGAAGCCTGCCTGAAGCATTTGATCAGCTTCATCAAGGACAAGAGTGGATACTTTTGAAAGATCAATTGTCTCCCTCCTTATGTGATCCAGGATGCGTCCCGGTGTCCCTACAGCAATGTGAATGCCGCGACCCAGTTTTTTAATCTGACGCTCCACATCCTGGCCTCCATAAATGGCAAGAACTCCTGCCTCATTCAGTCTGTCTGTAATCTTCTTTATTTCTGCCGTGATTTGGATGGCAAGCTCTCTGGTCGGAGTAATAATCAGCGCCTGGACTTCTTTATCCTCCGTGTTGATTTTTTCAAGAATCGGCAAAACAAATGCAAGCGTCTTTCCCGTTCCTGTCTGGGCTTTCGCTATAATATCCTCACCTTTAAGGACAGCAGGAATTGCTTTCTCCTGAATTTGAGTAGGGCTTGAAATACCTTGGTGCTTTAGTGCTTTATTTAATCTATCGGAAATTCCTAATGCTGAAAACGTCATTCTTCTCATATATCCTCTCTATTATCCGTCGTTGCTTAGATTCTTATTGTACACTGTATTTCATGAAAAAACTCAGACAAGTGAACCTCTATTTCCCAGAAAATATCACTATCTTTTTACTGCAGTCATATGAATCCCGTTTTTGATGCGGAGAGAGACAAGCGGTTCTGGCATCAGAGCTCGCTTCTCATCCGCAAACTCTAACCGAAAATGCTTTAGGACTGCTGCAGAGATCAGCACAGCTTCCATCATGGCAAATTGGCTTCCTATGCATCCCCTTGACCCTGCTCCAAACGGAAAATATCCGTATATCGGAATCTGATCTTTCTTTTCTTTTGAAAAACGATCAGGCATAAATTCTTCCGGAGAAGTGAAATAAGCTGGATTTCTGTGCAGGACGTAAGGGCTGATCAGGAAGATGGAGCCTTTCTTAAATGTCTCATTTAAGATTTCAGCATCCGCCTTTGCCTCCCTGAGCATAATCCACGCAGAAGGATAAAGTCTTAGTACTTCCTGTATAACTTGATTGGTATAAGGCAATTTTTTTAGATTTTCAAACTTTAAGCCGTTGCCAAAAAAGTCCAGTTCACTAAGCACTCTTTCCTCAGCAGCGGGATGTTTGGCAAGAAGGGCAAAGACCCACGTTAATAAATTTGCAGTCGTTTCATGTCCTGCAATTAATATCGTGACAATTTGATCTCTTATTTCTTTTTTCGATAATGATTGACCGTTCTCATATTTTGTTTCAAGCAGCAAAGACATAAGGTGATCTCCTGAAGACTTCTTCATTCCTTCTTCCATTAGATAATCAGCCAGTTCATTCAGTGTTTTGACTCCTCTTTTGTAGTTTCTATTTTGAGCAGTAGGCAAAAAATCAGGGAAAGGAAAGGGTGTCAGCAAGGATTTTGCCGTTTTTTCAATGATTTCGCTTACTGCTTTAGTAATATGAGTCGTATTTGGAGAAAGATCAACTCCAAACATTGTTTTGACGATGATCCGAAGCGTCAGATTCATCATATCTTCATGAATTGGCCTGGTTTCTCCGGATTCCCATGAGCTGATCATTTCCTGAGTCATTGAGGTTACAGTTTCTGCATAACCGGCGATTTTTCGTTTATGAAAGGCAGGCTGCATCATTTTCCTCTGCTGCCTATGCTCCTCGCCCTCGCTTGTTAAAACACCGCTTCCAAGTGTTTTCCCAAGTGTCCGTGCAGAAGAACCTTTTTCAAAATACTCTTCTTTTACAGTTAATATCTGCTTAACAGCTTCTCTGGAATGGATTATGTAAGATGTATTCTTTGAATGAGGATTTATGGCAACGATGTCCCCTTGTGTATGGGTTTTTAAAAGAAAAAGAAGAGGGTCTTTTCGAAATTCTATATAGTTCCGCAGCTGGCTTCCGCCTAAAGGTACAATCATATCAATTCTCCTAAACAGATTCGTTACTAATAGTATACAGCAGCCCTGTAAATTAATCAGATTCAGGGAATGCTTTTAGAGAGAGTTCTATTTTTATTTTGGGAATGATAGTATAATGACTGTACATCTAAATCTAAAAGGGAGGTTTGTCCTATGTCAGAAAAGAAAATGACACTTGAAGAGGCGATTAAACAAAAGCTTGCCAGCAAAAAACAGGCACAAGCAAACGGAAATGCCAGTATGAAAGGCTCTAATCAGACGAAGAACATGAAGAGTCAGGTTTCTAAGAAAACAAATAATCAGCGCAGAAGAATGGGTGTTTAAATGAACGGTCAAAACCGCGAACATATTAAACCTGGTACGCCTGTTCAGATTGTCCTGAAGCAGGATCAGCGATCAGGAAAGCTTACGGGCGGTGTTGTAAAAGATATTCTGACAAAATCTGCTTTTCACCCTCACGGAATAAAAGTGCGACTTCAGGATGGTCAAGTAGGCCGAGTAAAATCAATTGATGCTCCTTAAGATTATTCAGTATAAATGATTTGCTGATAGGGATCATAAACGAGGATATAAACGGTCAATTGCCCTTTTATCACCTCTATACTCTGTGATAACCGGAAACCAAAGTTCGCAGATTAAGACATTTTCCAGTGTTTCCGTCTCCAGAACGCAGAATGTCCTCCTGAAATCAGCCTCTCTAATGATTTGACTCATAAACTTCTGGCCTCTATATTTCTTATCAACTGCGACCATGTCTACTATTAGATGTGGTTTTTGTCTTTTAAAAAGCCATTCGTTGGTTTTCTCGCTTTTTTAATAATAGATACTATTTACAATATTGCTTTGCATATACACTTTAACCAAGACAAAAAAGCTAACATCTGCTGTTAGCTTTTTTATCATTTATTCATTTTAGAAAGAAACCCGCCGATCAAATCATCCGCTGTTTCTTCTTTTACTTCTTTTTCTGCCGATGAAGCTGACTCCTGCAAAGCTTTTTCCCAATCGAAATCATCAAGGCCTGCATTTTCATCAAAATCCTCGTCAGGCTCAGGTTCCTGTATAGCCGGACGGCTGCCAGACGGAAAAGGTGTTTCCTGCAAGTAAAGGGCCTCATCAATATCAAGGGCCCTGCTGTTAAATGAAGCAAGAAGAGAAGCTGCTCTAATTGGATCAGCGAGAATCTGGTACACGATGCTCCCAAGCAGCGCTTCAGAGTGCTCGTGTTTAATCCAGTCTCTCTGCGCTTTGCTGAGTTTTTGCGGAAGCGGAATTGTGATGCTTTCCTTCTCTTTAACAAAAGAATCGCTGACACCCTGTGCTACAAATTCAGCAATTTTGCTTGAGAAGTTCCTTTTTTCCGTTTCTTTCAGCTTCTGCAGCTGTTTTATTATGTGCTCAGGAGTATCTGAGGGGATGCGAAACGTGATCGCCTGTCCCCTTTGAATTCCTGATGAAGCGCCTTTATTCATAAAACCACCCTATTATTTGGTAGTAGCTGCTTTTTTATCTTCACTGCTTTTTTCTTTGTTTGACTTGCGGTAAAAGTCAAAAACGAGCTTATAATAAGCATTTGCCATCATCCAGATGCTTTCATTCTCATCTTCAAAGAAGTCAATATTGTAGCCGTCAAGATTGTTATTAAGCGTTTTAAGGTAATCTTTCAGAACAACGGCTCCTCCGCCGACAAAATAGCAGATTTCAGTTTGTGAGTTCTTTTGCCAAACGTTGCGCAGGTGGCGATATTGCTTCTTCGCAAGATCTAAGAGAATGCGATCCGTAATATCATGAACGCTTGTGCGGCTACCTCTTACATAGATATGATTGCGGTCAGTCTTCTTGGTGATGATTTCCACTACATCACGGCGGCTGTCAAGTTCAACACCATGCTTAGTACGGATCTCTTCACGGATTGCTTCAAGTGATTCTACAACGCCAAGGTTAAAGCCCTGTGCTTTATCGTCATCTACATTGCGGTTTTTAATTACTGCGATATCAGTAGAAAGGCCGCCGATATCCTGGATGATGATGCGCTTATCAATCAAGTCTTTATTGATGATGTTTAAATCCTTGTCCATCACTAAGTTGATATAAGCTGCAAATCCCTCAGGATATACTTTCACTTCGTCAAATTTGATATTTACTTTTAATCCCTGATATTTAGGAGTAATCAAAAATTCAACTTGATGTACATTTCCAAGAAGCTTAGAACGGTAACCGACATCCTTGCCTTCTTTTGCTTCTCTTAATGGGAGTCCAGTTCCAAGAGTATATGTTGCATCAATAACTTTGTTATTTCTGCGGAACACCTTTTCATTTTCAGGTTTTACTGCATCAAGTGCAATTGAAGCAAACAGCATAACTAGCGTTTGATCTTCTTCTGATTTGCTGCTGCCAGGATCAAGCTCAGAAGCATTGTCGCTTTTTGTAGCTAAGTGCCCAACACGGTAAATAGCATTATTTTCTTTTAAAGCAGGGGAGTGAACTTTAATATGGATTCCATCAAGCGGATCCTTGCTGTCTAATTCTTCGATTCCAATGACTGGGCGATCTTCAATGTCTCTTGCAATGACATTCGGTATGTATAGTTGAGAGTCGTATTTTCCGAAAATTGCTTTTACTGCATCATTTCCAACATCGATTGCTGCGATTCTAGAATTACTCATGAACACCATTCCTTTCACTTCATGAATTAGTATAAAAATCCATTCTATTAAAGAGTATTAGAGATTGATAGTTTCGTCAATAGAGTTATAATGATTACACTTTTGTATACTTGTTTACAAAAGTGTTTACAACGCATACAAGGATGTATACAACGTAGACATTTTGTATACATCCTTTAATACCGGGATGCGTACACGTTTGTATACATGTATACATTATTGAAAACATTTTATTACATTTTGTTTACATGTACACATAACTTGTATACATGTAAACACCAACCCTATATATGGAAACTGATGGACAGCCGCAACTGCTAATTCATTTTGTTAATCTTGAAATTAAGAAAAAATAGCGGCAGGTAAAGAGGCGGTACTTGTCGAAATAAATCATTTTAAAGGAGAAAAAGGAGAACAAAAATGACATCATTTCCACAATTAGAAACGAACCGTTTACGGCTAAGAAGTATTGAGAGTTCTGACGCTGTGAAATTGTATGATTATTTCTCAAACAAAGAGGTAACAAGGTATTATGGAATGAATTCTTTTAAAACATTAGAGGAAGCAGAGTCCCTGATTAATACGTTTCAAATCGGCTATCAATCAAATAAACTCATACGCTGGGGCATTGAGCTCAAAGAAACAAATGAACTGATTGGAACATGCGGATTTCACGCAGTGTCAAAGAAGTACAAACGAGCTGAAATAGGCTATGAAATCTCTCATCTGCATTGGCACAAAGGCTATGCATCAGAGGCCATTAAGGCCGTACTTGCTTTTGGATTTAAGGAGATGGAGCTAATCCGAATCGGAGCGGTGGTTATGCTTGAGAATTCCCCTTCTAGAAGCGTTCTTCTGCGTTTAGGCTTTAAAGAGGAAGGAAGGCTAAGGAATTATATTATCCAGGATCATATGCCATGCGATGTTATCATGCATTCTCTCCTTGAGGAAGAATGGAAAAAAAGCAGCTTCAGTTGAATGCTGCTTTCTTTATTGGTTAGATTTTAGGCTGAGGCAGTCTTTCAAGCCATCCATCCTCAACATAACAGCATTCATTATAAACAGGCAATGTGCTGCGCCCGCTTTTTCATTGAGAGGGATAAAGATATGTCTTAGAGTAGGTTATGGCTTGTTTTATTTATTTCTTCTGCACAATCTTTGATTGAGTCAATCACTACAGCTGGTTCTGATAATTGCGGAAAATGTCCACTTTTTTCAGCGACAATGTGTTTGCTGTTTCTTGACAATGAAAGTAATTCCAATTGATTCTCAAGTCGTTTTTTTCGAACTTCCTCTGGCATCATTCGATGTTTTTGTCCACCTGTAATTACAAATACAGGTATTTCGGGAAAAGTATTGATTTGGTGAATTTGATTCACAGTTTTTTTCACAAAGTTAACTTCATTAAATTGTTTATGTGAAGATAAAGTATCAAACATCGTGAACATCTTATTAATAGTTTTTACTGCCTTACCTTGATATTCATTAAGGTTTATATCTTTCGGGTGGCTGGATTCTAAAAAAACAATTCCTGCTACTTCATTTGGGTAAAGTCGGGCATATAAATTAGCATATAAGCCGCCTAGTGAATGTCCAACCAGTAAGAATGGAGGTTCAAATTCCACTATTGTTAATGCTTCACGCAGAGTGTTAACAATAGTTATCCCGTCTTGGATTTCTTTCGGTTTATCGCTGCCGCCAACACCAAAACGATTATAGGAAAAGACTGATGATGATTCCGAAATTGCCGGCAGGATTTTCATCCAACCCTCTATCGGTCCCGATCCGCCGTTAATCAAAACTATATTTGGTTTGCCGTTTCCACTAATATTATATTGTAACGTCCCTTTAGGTGTTTCCACTTTATATTTCTCTATTTTCAATGTCTGCACACCTCACTTTGTTTACATTACTTTACGTGTACAACAAGCTTTTGGTTTCATCTATTGAAGTTCTAGCCAATGCTAATGGGAGTCTTTGAGAAAAACAATTTTTGCGAAAGTTATAGGGAAACTAAGACATTCGTATCATTCAACGAGTTTTTAATTTATATATTTTATAAACCAACCTTTACCATTGCCTTCAAATATTATTCATAACTAACTAGTACCATAAGAAAATCCAGTCATTATTTGACTGGATTCAGCTTTTCTATAAACACCACTTTTAAATAATTTCCCTCTTGGAATTCCTTTATCGTTTTAAAGTCATCCGGCAGAGAAAACTCTTCTTTTATCTTGTATTTTCCGCCCGTTTCTTTAAAGGCGGTATCGATAAAAGCTTTAAATTTCTTCATTGAGAACGTGCTGCAGTTTGTTGATGCGACAATGACCCCATGTTCTTCCGTTAAAGCAATAGTTTCTTTAAGCAGGTCTTTATAGTCCTTTGCAGCACTGAAGGTATATTTTTTAGATCTTGCAAAGCTTGGCGGATCAAGAATGACAAGGTCAAACTTTAGATTTTTTTTCAGTGCATATTTAAAGTAATGAAAAACATCTTCAACAATAATATCCTGTGCTTCATAATCAATCTCATTAATGCTGAATTGCTCAATGGTTTTGCTCAGACTCCGGTTTGCCAGGTCAACACTGGTTGTTTTTACAGCTCCACCGAGTGCAGCAAACACAGAAAACGCCCCCGTATAGGAAAATAAATTTAGAACTGTTTTTCCTTGTGCATAACGGTCTCTAATGGTCTTTCTTACATCCCTTTGATCAAGAAAAACACCAACCATTGCGCCATCGTTTAAATATACAGCAAATTTCACGCCATTTTCCTTTACGATTAACGGGAATTCAGGTCTATTCCCTTCTACAAACCCATCTTCCTCAACAAACTTCCCTTGGGAATCAAACCGTTTTTTCTGATAGATCCCGCGGATCTCAGCACTTTTCTTTAAGGCCTCAAGAATATAGAGATTAAATTGGTAAATCCCCTTACTGTACCATGTCACCAAATAGTAGCCGTCAAAATAATCGATTGTTAATCCGCCAATGCCGTCCCCTTCACCGTTGAAAACCCGGAAGGCTGTCGTGGCTTCGCTTTGGAAAAGGTTCTTCCGGAACTGGATGGCAGCTTGGATTTTCTGATCAAAGAAGGCTTGATTCATTTCTTCCCTTTCACTTGATGTGAGAATCCATCCGATTCCTTTATTTTGCTTTCCATAATATCCTCTGCCAATAAACCGCTGCTGATCATCAACAAGTCTGATAAGCTCGCCTTCATGCTTTAAGTTAGAAAGATTAACTACCGAATCCTTTTGAATCAAGGGGCTGCCATTTTTCATTTCCTTAACATATTTAGATTTAATCGTGAGTGTGGTCTCTTTTTTCATAGTTCCGTCCCATCTTAAAAAATTATGCTTATCTTATTGTTACCATACTACATGAAACAACTTGCACTTTCTAGGAAAGTCCTTGTTAAAAAAAGAAGTATTTTCTTCATTTTTTCTGGAAATTATTAAATAAATTTCAGCAAGATGTTTCTTTTCTAAAAGGCAGGGGAATAACAACCATAGAAACAAAAACCAACCACTATCTTAAGAAAGGCGGAATTTAAAATGGGCTTTATTTTATATCTTATCGTTGGCGGTTTAATCGGATGGTTAGCTGGAGTTATTTTAGGCAAAAACGTACCTGGAGGCATTATAGGGAACATCATTGCCGGTATCATTGGTGCTTGGATCGGCGGAGAGCTTCTTGGCACATTTGGACCAACTTTAGCAGACATCGCCATTATCCCTGCATTGCTTGGAGCTATCATCTTTGTTTTCTTATTAAGCCTTGTATTGCGTTCAATGCGCAAAAGAACTTAATGAATTGGAACGGAACACCTGCTGAAGAATCAGCAGGTGTTTTTTGTTTTTAAAAAAAAGCATAAAAAAACCACTGCTTTTTTCAGCAGCGGTTTAACGTTTATTAGTAAGTTGTACGTCCGCTATTTTTACGCTTGTTAAGCATTTTCTTTACAATAGGATAGACGATTGGAGCATATTTTATCGCTTTTCTAATCAGTTTTTTCAATGTAAACTCCTCCTCTTTTCTTTTTATTTTCCCAAAAAGCATACATAGTAAACGCTTAAGAACCAAAGTACAAGTGGTAATGTGTTTGACAGCCCGGATTAAAGGCAGACTCGCAATTGGGACAGGTATTGCCGCTGTTCATATATTCTTGTATCGTCAGCACTTGACGGCAAGAGCCGCAAAGCACAGCAGGCATATCCCGTTCTGTTTTACCCCATACCTCTGGATTGTGGTCTGCCAGCTCCTCGTGGCATTCAAAACATGCATAGTAGGTCCCGCAGCATTTAAATTTGATGGCAATAATATCTTTGTCAGTCGCATAGTGTCGGCATCTTGTTTTTGCATCAAGTGCCACTCCTTTAACGGTCATTAAACGCACACTCCACTCTAAAAAAACTTTAATTGAAAGGATAAGGATCCATTCAGCCTTAAATTTCACTTATTCGAATAATTAATAGGGTAATTTATCAGAATGAGCCAGAAACAGGGCTATATGCACCGATTTAAGTTTAATAAGGTATACTATAATTCACACGAAATGAAAGCTAACAGCGGCATCAGATCGTCAAATAACAGCATCTAAAGCTGCGGGAATGGAACGGAAAAGATTAACTCAAGCATGGCAGATAAAATCCTGCAGAAAAGTCCGGGTAAAAAAGCAGCCTCCCCTTTATGGAATTAGAACAATTTTCCCCGTACTTTTTCTGCTCTCAAGATAACGGTGCGCTTCCGCTCCATTTTCCAGAGCAAAGCGGGCGGGTTCAGCAATGCGAAGGGAACCTTCTGCAATCCACTTGAACAGAGTTTTCGACCTTGAAATGCGCTCTTCTCTGGACGTAAGCACATTCCAAAGATCACCGCCTGTCAGCGTTTTAGAAGTATCCATCAGCATTCTCGGGTCAATATGAACAGGATCTCCCCCTGCCATGCCGTAAAACACGACGGTTCCGCCTATGCGGGTCGCATCAAAGCTGTCCATAAGCGTAGAACCTACTGATTCATAAACAACATCAGCCCCATTTCCATCTGTCGCCTCAAGGACTTTCTGCTTCCAGTCATCGTTATAAACAAATGCCAGCTCTGCACCTGCTGATTTTGCGATACTTGCTTTCTCATTAGTAGATACAAGCGCGATGACTTTCCCGCCCAATAAACGAATGATCTGAACGAGCAGCTGCCCTACACCGCCCGCTGCAGCGTGAACAAGTGCCGTATCACCCTCTTTAATCTTATAGCTGTCAGACGTCAGATAGTGGGCTGTGAGCCCTTGAAGAAGCACGGATGCTGCTGTTTCAAATGAAATCTCATCAGGCAGCGGAATCACCTTTTCAGCCGGTGCTGCCGTATATTCTGCATTTGAATGCGGAACATCTGCAAAGCCGACCCGGTCACCTGCTTTAATGCCCTGTACACCGCTGCCGACTTCTGCTGCAATTCCTGCTCCCTCATAACCTAATATGTATGGCGGCTCTCCTTCTAAGTGGTAGTTTCCTTTTCGGCGGTATACATCCGCAAAATTCAGCCCGACTGCTTTCATGTTAATTAAAACTTCGTCCGGTCCCGGAACAGGCTTTGCAAGCTCTGCTGAAGTCAATACTTCAGGCGCTCCGAATTTATTGAAGACAAGTGCTTTCATTTCAACATTCCTCTCCTGCTGTTTGATGAATTTAGTTTATCAGAAATGGCTGCCTTTTATTGTTTTAATTCAACGATTGCCTTGACCTCAATAAGTTCTTACGTTTAATCTTGAGAACTCAAAGAGCACTCACAGACCGTGATTGAGTACTCAACCTGACTCCCCTCTAGTTTTTGAGCACTCAAAGAGTGCAGTTGAGTACTCTAAATGAACAAATTCGGGATTTTGTGCACTCACAGAGCGTGATTGAGTACTCAACCTGACTCCCCCCTAGTTTTTGAGAACTCAAAGAGCACTGTTTAGTACTCTAAATGAACGAATTCGGGATTTTGTGCACTCACAGACCGTGATTGAGTACTCAACCTGGAGTCCCCCCTAGTTTTTGAGAACTCAAAGAGTGCAGTTTAGTACTCTAAATGAACGAATTCGGGATTTAGAGCACTCACAGACCGTGATTGAGTACTCAACCTGACTCCCCCCTAGTTTTTGAAAACTCAAAGAGCACTGTTGAGTACTCCATGAACAAATTCGGGATTTTGAGCACTCACAGACCGTGATTGAGTACTCAACCTGACTCCTCCCTAGTTTTTGAGCACTCAAAGAGCGCAGTTTAGTACTCTAAATGAACAAATTTGGGATTTTGAGCACTCAAAGAGCACAGTTGGGTACTCTAAATGAACGAACTCATTTGAACATGCAGGATCGTTTTCGTTCATTCCAGTCAAATAAATGATTATCGGCTCCTTGTGATATAATAAACAAATTGAATCGATTATCGGAGGATATGTATGCTTACTTTTGAACAAAAGCTTGCTGTTATTGAATCATTTAAAGAATTGCAAAGAAAGAACGTTTCTCTTGGAAGAATCAACTTTCATTTTGAAGAAAGTATTTACGATAAGAAAAATGTTGTTTATCATCTTCATCCAAACGGAAATGGTTTCGTTTATGCTGAATATGTAAAAGGATACGCTGCGAATGATAAAGGCATGGTTAATATTCGTGATTTTTCTGAAGAAGAATTGCGCAGCATCATCAAAAAATCCATTCATTCGCTTTCTGTGCATGAAGACGAGCAAATAGAAGAATTTGAAGAAGAAAAATGGACAAATGAGGATGGACAGACTCTTGTTTTAATTCTCGAAGATGGTATGTGGAATGTCTACGCTGGATTGAACCTTGACGGCACGTTTACCACTTATAAAGAGGCTGCAAATTACTTGCATGAAGAAGGATTTTCAGCTTAAAAAAGAAACCGCGGGCACATGTGATGTGTCCCGCGGTTTTTTCTTTAAGCAAGCCTGTTCATCAGCTCTTCAACCTCATATACAGTCAACTCGCGCCACTCCCCGCTGCTTAAGCCTTCAACAGACAGGTTCATGATCCGCTTTCTTTCAAGCCTCTCTATCTTATAGCCAAATACCTTGCACATTCTGCGAATTTGACGATTAAGTCCTTGGGTAAGAATGATGCGGAATTCGCAATCACTGATCCTCTCCACAGTACACGATTTAGTTGTCACGCCGAGTATTTCTACTCCCCCTGACATTCCAAGAATAAAGTCATCGTCAAATGGCTTATCTACTTTAACAAGATATTCTTTTTCATGGCCATGTTCAGAACGCATGATTTTGTTTACGATCGCTCCATCATTTGTGAGCAAAATTAATCCTTCTGACGCTTTATCCAGCCTGCCAACAGGAAAGATCCGTTCCGGGAAATCCATAAAGTCAATAATATTCCCCTTTACATCTTTTGCTGCTGTACAGGTAATACCCACTGGTTTATTTAAAGCCAGATAGACGGGTATGGCTTTAGGCGGGATAGGACTGCCGTCAATCAATACAATATCCCCTTCAGCTACCGTGTCGCCGGCCTCACACGTGACTCCATTAATGGTTATCCGGCAATCCGCAATAAGACGATCGGTTTCACGCCTTGAGCAGCAGCCTGTTTCACTTATATATTTATTTATTCTCATTGGATTGTTTCTCTTTCATGTTCATAGATTCCTATCATCATAGCACGAAGGATGTTTTTTGCTCTACATCCAAAATAAGTAAAGTATTTCTTAATCCGGTGAGCAGTGAAAGGATCTTTTAGCGAAAATCGCCCATTTATTTGCGAAAGTTGTACCTATATTAGCGATTTACTTCCCATTTATAGTGAATTAATCAACTTTATTAGCGATTCGAATTTTTGATTTATCCCTATTGTTTCCAATTAGCTGAAATAGCCTTTTATTAGCGAAAATCATTCTTTACTAGCGCATGCCGCAGGCTCGCTGGACCTGACATCGAAGCACGAAAAAAAGACAGCTTATAAAAAGCTGCCTCAATCTCTTATTCTGTTTTTTTGCCTTGTGTCATCTTTGGAATCAAAAGACCAATCATTAGGATGACGCCAATGGCAATCAGGAGAATATACGTCATCATTAAGCCGGAATTTTGACTAGTATCTTTATTTTCCGTTTCGCTCATACTCATCGATGGTTCTGCAGTGCCTGAGAATAAATCCATTTGTTCAGCTTTGGATTTAATTGTGTTTTTCTCTTTCGTGTAATTTGTGAAGAGCTGTTCCTGCAGATCATCCCTTTCATCTCTTGATGGCTTTTCAAAGGTTAGATCTTTTTGCTCCTCCGGTATTGAGTTTCTTTTTTCATAAAGTGATTCTTCATGCAGGTAATCCGTGTTTTCCTTGAGCTCTTTTTCCTCATAGATATTAGGATCAAGTTCCTCAAGGTTTGATTCTGTCTCTGCTTTTACTGTTACCCCGCTGCTCAAACTAATGATAACCAGCAATAGGGTTATCAAAATGATTGAATTACGCTTCATGGGCATGTTCCTGATTAGCCTTTTCGTTTGTGTTTTTAAGAGTATTCACAACAAACGGAAGGATGGTCAGAACAAGGATGATGCCGATCAGCACAATCACTCCCTGAGTAAATAAGTTATTTACGTCATATTGGATCGAGATGTACACCTTAGACATCGGATCTTCATACGTAAAGTTTGGCGCTGCTAAAGCAAGCAAAGGACTGATAAAGAACGCAACAAGCCCTACACTTGCAAGCCAGCCTGTAAAATTGCCGAGCAAGAACGCTACCCGTACAATTGTTGATGCTGCAAATAACAGGAGGACTGTAAAGATTGACCATTGAATTGCACGTTCATCTGTAAGTGTGTATATATTTAAACCGAATACGCTTATGATGAGCCCCACAATTAAGTTTAATAGGCCAAACATGGATCCTCTAACTAATAACGGTGCTGCTTTAAAATAATGACTGAAGAATCCGATCAGCAAGCTGCTGATTAGGATGATAACAAGAATAACGACCGGCGGCACCGCTTTTGCCTGAGCTGCCGGTGCTTCTCCGCTTATTTGCAGCGGATTGGCAAGATGCTCATAAACGTAGCCGTTATTCTGTCCGTCTACAAACGTATTGCCGAGAATACTGAAAACGTCATCTCTGACAAGCTGTGTTGAAGCTACATTCGTTGCCCATTTATCATTTAAGAGATCTGCTTCAGATTGCACTTCATTCACTTTTTGCTGAAGGACATCCGTACTGCTTACAACTGTCTCCTGTCTGTCTCCAAGAGAGTTTATCAAGTCCGTAATCATAACCAATTCCTGACTGATATTTTGCTGATTGACAACAAGTGTTGTACCGTCTGAATTTTCCAGCGGCATTCTAGAAGCAGTATTTTCTGATTCCTGTACTTGGCTGAGTACGCTATTTGCGCTCTCTTCCATAGAAGCAAGATCTTCTAATATAGCTGTCTGCTGAGCATCAAGCTCCTTGCTGTATTCATCCATGAATGCCAGAGCGGAAGCCTGGACTTCTTTCATTTCTTCTTCAGTAGCCGGCAGTTCCTGATTCAGCTTGTCCCATGCGCCTTGTTCTTCTTCATTGATTGATAGAATGGCAGCTACTTTCGTTTTTTGCATTTCATCTGCAAGGACAGCATCTTTGGCCGGATCTGATGAGTTATTCATACGCTTGGCGGCTGCCTCATACTGAGACAAAATCGTATGGTATTTCAGTACATCGTTCATTGATGCATTTCCGATAGGCTCGCTGAATACACTCTCAAGTCTTTGCTTTCTTTCAGGACTGAGCGAGTTAAGAATGGTTTGTTCTTGTTCCATGATGGCAGCTGAACCTGAGTTCATATTTTCTGTCAGATGTTTGATCTTTTCTGCCAGTTTGCTGTTTTCATCTTTTAGAAGCTGATTTTCTTCTAATAGTTTTGCATTGTCTTCTGTCAGCTTTTCATAAAGAGCAAGTAATTTATCATACTCATCTTTCCATGAGTTCTGATCTTCTTTTAACTTAATCGATTCTTCGATTGCAACAAGCTGTGCTGACATATTCTCTAATTCTGTTATCGCTTGTGTTACTTGATCCGGTTTAGGGTCCGGAATGGTTTCCAGAATTGTCTTCAGATTTTTCATCTGTTCTGAAACAGCAAGAATGTCAGCCCGCTCCTCTTCCATGTTGGCAGGACTTTCATTTTCGCCGGGAGTTTCTGGTTCAGCAACCTCTCCATCATCTTCAGGAGGCCCTTCCTCTCCATTACCTGGTTCCTCCCCGGGACTTCCTTGCTTAAGGCTTTCCCTAAGAGGAATGAGCTCCCCTTCAAGGCGGTTCAGTGTATCCTGGTTATCCTTCATAATATACATGTCCACATAATTACGGTGAACAGTCTCAAGCTCTCTTGCCTGGCGTTCTGTTTGGCTGAGCCTTACACTGCCAAGGTTTTCTGCTGTTTTTTGATTCTGATCAAGCTGCTGCTGAATGTCAGTCATTCTTGATGCAAGCTTGCTTCCTTGTTCATTAAATTCCTGCTGCGTTTCATTCTGTACTTGATCCACTTCCATTGTGCCGCCCTGAATAGCCGTTAAACTTTCCTGCTGGGCTAACGTCAGAAGCTGCTGCTGATCTTCCTGATATGTCTGATATTCTTCAACATACTCTACGAATGAAGCAAGGCTTTTCTCAAATTGCTCGACTGTGTTTTTCTGTTCAGGCGTTTCTTGTTCAGCCTGTTTCATTGTCGTTTGCAATTGCTCAAGCATCTGCTTTTGCTGATCTAATTCCCCTGCCAGATCTTTAGAGCTTGGTTTATAAAAATTAAGCATGGCATTTTGAAAGGTAATTTCCTTTTCAAGAATACGGTCAAACTCTTCTCTTACATTCTCCATGTCCTGTGCGACATAGCTCCAGTACAGCGAAGACATTTGCTTATTTACGCGGCCTGTAGCGTCTTCCAGTGCGCGAAGCACTCTTTGTCTGTTTTCAGCATTCAGCTGATTTTGGACCACATATTCAAATTCTGCTTTTGAAGGCTGCTGCTCATCATAAGTTAAAATGTTGGCAGAAAAATTGGAAGGAATATAAATGACAGCGTCGTACGACCCGTTTTTCAGCCCGTTAACTGCGGCACTTCTGCTTAAGATTGTCCAGTCGTACTGAGAATCCTCGTCAAGGATCGCTGCAACTTCCTTTCCAAATTGAACAGGTTCAGCTTCTGTATTTTCCCCTTCAGCCTTTTCTGTTCCGATGTCCTCATTAACGACAGCGATGTTTCTCGTAGCTTTCTCCTTTATTTCAAGCGGGTTGTCCCCGATGAATTGGAAGAAGAGAGCTGGCACTGCTAAGATAAGCAGCACCGCAGCGATCATTTTAATCGTATGTTTTCTTTGATCTGTCATGTGTAGATCTTCCTTTCAATGACACAAAGAGGAATTTGTATTTTCGTTTCTTTGCCATTTTCCACATAGTATCCGAAGCCTGGGTGAATATCGCTTTCTTTCCGGCTGTAAGGCAAGGTATATAGGGTTTGCTCTGATTTTTTCATTAAAATGAGCGCCTGGCGGATCTGTTTGATTTCACTTGTGAACGCATCAAATCCTTTTGTCAGCTCGTTGTTATTACCTGAAACAATGACATTAAAGCCGAGATGGCTGTAGTTTTTCATAAATCGTGTCAAACGGTCTTGAAGCATACTGTCAAGAGATTGCTGGAATCTTGAATAGCCATCAATGACAAGCATAACCGGCGAGAAGGCTAAATTATTTACAACACCCTGCTGGATAGCTGTAAGGTAGGTTTGTTCTCTGTCTTTAAGAAGTTCTTCTGTTCGATCAAGCCACAACGATATTTGTTCTTTCGTGTCAAGATAAGCAACCTTTTCTTCAGAAGCATAGCTTGCCAGTCCCCGGTCAATCGAATCGAATATACCGATAGATTCGGTCGGCTGAAGCAGGGCTGTGTTCAAGATGACTTTAAGAACGTTTGTCTTCCCTTTTTGAGTCTGGCCGAGTATGATGCAGTGCTTTGTTTTCGCCAGATTCACGCTGACAGGCTGAACATGCTCTTCATCAAGTCCGATTGGGATCACGCCTGTTTTCTGAGCATCAGCTGTGAACTGTGTAAAGTTGATCATGGTCAGTTCTGCAGGAAGCATTGGGACAGGACGTGGAAGCTTGGCATTCTTGTACTTCTCCTTCAGCATACCAATATCTTCTTTAATGGAATCAAGGAGCTCATAATCATCCTCTCCATCAGCAGGCAGGAAAATTTGAGAGAAATAGGCATGATCCTTCTTGATAATGGCGCGTCCCGGAATTGGTTCAGGCGCAAAAGGGACTTTTCCAATGGCCATGTATGTTTCCGTCGTATCCATAAGGTAATGAAGGATTTTTGTTTTCATGCTGTTCATCAATGATTGTCGGACAGACTGTACCCTTGTGGCTGTAAAAATCATATAGATGCCTAGAGACTGGCCATCACGGGCAAATTGAATCAGCTGCGTTTCAAGTTCCTGCATTTCCTCTTTCACGAGATCAAAATTATCAATGGCAATATACATAAGAGGGAGCTTGTTATTACATAATGAATTGTACATTTTGATGCTGCTGACCTCTTGCTGCTGAAACAATAGCTTCCTGCGCGAAATCTCATCTTTTACGATTCTCATAAACTTTTCAATTTTCAGCTCTTGATCGAGCTGGAAATAATCCGCTGTATGCGGAAGCTGTCTAAGCGGCAGCAATGTTCCATTGCCATAATCTATGACGTAATAGTGGGCTTCCTCAGGGCTGAGCCTTGCTGCGATGCTTAAAAGCAGAAGCATCACAGTATGTGATTTCCCATAGCCGGAAGAACCGAAGATGGCGATATTGCCGTCATCCATCAGCTGATACGAGTATGGGGTCTGGCTTTGCTTTTCAGGCTCATCAATCAGACCAAGATATATTTCCTCATGCTGATGGGAAGCATATTGATGGCGCGAAATTCTGTTTTCAAGCGGCGGGAGCCATGGGCTGTTCAGCTTGCGAATACCCATTTTCGCCTGCAATTCTTCAATTCTATCGACAATCACTTCAATCTGTGATTCCGTATCTTTTTTATGCTGTTTAGAAGATGCGACATTTGATAATGGCTGCAAACCAAGGTCTGTCACGATCGCTACCTCATCTTCCGACTCTGATGTTTCTTCTAGATAAGGCGCTCCGCTCCATGCTGATTGAAACAGATCGTAAACCTCATTATTGCCTACCTGCAGGTAGCCTCGTCCTGTAACGGTAATAGAGGCGGCATCTGCATTTTTCAAGATCTCTTTACTGTCGCTTGCATCCTGAACCTTAAGGGCCACTCTGAATCTGGCATTACTCCAGATTTGGTCATCGATGACTCCTCCAGGCTTTTGTGTGGCCAGGATGAGATGCACGCCTAAGCTTCGGCCGATGCGCGCTGTGCTGACTAGCTCCCTGATAAAATCAGGCTCTTCGCTTTTTAATTCTGCAAATTCATCAGATATTAAAAATAAATGAGGCAGAGGTTCTTCGGCCTGATTGCGTTTATAAAGACTTGTATAATCATTAATGTGATTGACCTGATACTGATCGAAAAGACGCTGGCGTCTTTTTAATTCACTTTTGATTGATGCAAGGGCACGGGCACTGAAGTTTTTGCTGCCTTCAATGTTTGTGATCGTGCCAAGCAAATGCGGCATATTTTTAAACGGCTGCGCCATTCCGCCGCCCTTGTAATCAATCAGCAGGAAAGCTACCTCATGAGGGTGGAAATGAACAGCCAATGACAGAATATAGGTTTGAAGGAATTCACTTTTCCCTGAACCGGTAGTACCCGCTAATAGACCGTGAGGCCCATGAGCTTTTTCGTGCAGGTTTAATTCCACCACATCTTCCTTGCCCTTTAGTCCTACTGGAACAGCAAGAGATTTTGCCGATTCCCGCGTCTGCCAGTTTTGCTCAATCGGGAGATCATCAACTTCTTTTACATTGACCATCTCTAAAAAGGAAACGCTTTTTGGAATCGAATTTGTCATTCCCACTTGGTGATCAAGTGTACGAAGCATCCGGGCGAACGACTCATTTCCATCATGCTTATGTAAATCCAGCTTAAAAGGAATCGAAACCGCTTTTTTCTCCTGAATGAGAATGTCCCCTTCTTGATCGTTGACATACCTAACAAGCGTGTGGATGTTATCAGACAGGCTCTCTTTCGCTTCGGCAGCAAAAATAACGGAAATGCCTAAATGTGAAAACTCGCCTTCTAAATATTCCAAAATCACATGATCAGAAATAAGCTGCTGATTAGTAATAACAAAAATAATGTGAGGTGCAAACCTTGTGTTTTCTTTCTTTTCTTCCAGATCACGCTCACGCAGCATTTCATAGATCGAAGTAAGCAGCTGATCTCTTGTCTGCTCGTTATAAATCATGCCTTTTGCAAATGCGTGCGGAAGCTGAAAATGCGGAAGCCATTTCAGCCATTCCCAGCTCTTGTATTCTTTTTCATTAAAAATAAACACAAAGCGGACATCATGATAGCTGTGTGAAAATGCAAGCTGTCCAATTAATTGATGAAGTTCATTTTTCATGATTGCTTCTTTCCCGATCAGTCCCATAGCACCCCGAGAAAGGTTTACACTGATTGGCACTGAACCAATTTCCCTGTATACCTTTTCCATTTGCTGTGACTGTTCAAGCAGATTATCCACTTCTCTGTTCGCCAAATCGTTTGAGTTAAGTGAAATTTGATAGCTTGATTTAACTTTTCCCGTTCCGATTCGAAGTTCCAGAAAGTCATTGCTTTCAGGCGTTCTTTCCCAAATTCGGTCTGATATTTGCTGCGTCATATACTTCATTTGTTCAAAAGAAGGAAAGTGGTAAGAAAGAACCTGGCGCTGTTTTTCAGCTACCTCCTGAAGCTCATGGCGTTTGTTTTCAAGGTATTGTGTGTATACGCGGAGTCTGCGTTCTTGGCGTTTCTTGTAATTTCCTTTTTCTCTGAAATATTGCGCCGTTGACGTGATCAGCGTCATCACAAACATAACCATGGAGACGATGATAAAAATGCCTCGCGGAGCAATAAGAGCGACAATTCCCATCGCAAGCATCATGACAAGCGGCGGCAGAATAATCAGCCACAGGCTCCGTGATTGATCGTCCCCTTCCTGCGCCGGGAAAGTGAGCGAAATTTTATCTTTTGGCAGCTCATAGATCATCCGCGGCGTGCGGCGGTAGGTCGGATACTTTTTGCTCATTTCAGATCTTGGTTTTTCCGTATGGGGCAGGCTTGAATGAAACTCATTTATGCTCAAAACCTGTATCAAATCGTCTTCTATCAGCCGGACCGTCATAAACGGCCAGAAGAGAATGTCCCCAATTTGTAATTGCGTGAGACCCTCTATCTTCCTTCCATTCAAGTAGACCTTCTCACCCTCTGGGGATACCTTCCAATGACTTCCTGTTTTTAACAAGGTGAGAGATCCTTTTTCGAGAACAGGAAAAGGACCCTTATCTTTATAAATGTGAGCCTCTTTAATGGCCGCTGAAAAAGAAATTTCTTTTTGAAATCCAATATAGTAGGATTCTTCTTTTTCAGGCGCCGGTGTTAAATAAATTATCAGCTGTTCTGAATGATCCTCAAAACGGAATGGCTCTTTTACAGCAGCCTTTCCAATAGGTTTGTCATTCTGAATAATGACAAACCCATCTATTTCCTCTGTTTTTGCAACGGTCAAAGCTCCTTCAGAAAAAGGAAAATTCCTGACTGTCAGCGTGTGCTGAATTTCTGAACCGATGGAAATCGGGCGGAACGCTTCTTCGTTCACCTCATATTGCTGATAGGCTTCACCGTGAAAAACCCATAAAATACTCATGAAATCACCTCCTGTTGCCTATAATCGTCAGTTGGAACCCGATTTTGCAGGAGCCGCTGGCTTTTTCTCTGCTTTCGCCTGCTCAGCTGCCTTTTTTGCCTCTTCTTCTGCTTTCTGCTGTTCTTCCACTTGCTCTTTCGCTTTCTGTTCTTCCTCTAACTTCTGTTCTTCTTCTTTCTTCTGGGCTTCTCGTTCTTCTTCAAATTGTTTTATTTCTGCATCAATTTTTTGAAGTTCTTGCTGCTTTTCTTCACTGTTCATTTCGGTATCTGCTTTTATTTGGTTCTGGTATTGAATCAGTCCAAATACAATCAGATCCCGGTCCTCAAGATTTCTTGCAAGATCGAGTGCCTCTTTAGCCTCGCCTCTTCCTATATGAATCCAATATTCAAGGTACTGCGGATCGGATTGAAGGGTCAGCGTGTTTTGCAGGCTTTCCTTTTGGTCTTCTGTCAAAGATTCATTGACTATGTAAGACGATGCTAATTGAAATTTAACAACGTTAGGCATTTCTTCTATGCTGTAGCCTGCAAGGGTGCTGACTACTTCACTGTAATCGTTGCCCAAATAGTATTCATTGCTCTCTACAAACGCTTCTTGTTTAGGATGAAGGGAAAAAAGGGAATAAGCTGTATAAATAAGTGCAGGAACAAGCAAAACAAGAAATCCCAGAGCTATGTACCGTGTAAGCTTCCATTTCTTTTCAGGAATGGATACCAGAGCGGCATTCTTCTTGTCGATTTCCCTCATGTTCTTTTCTATCAGGGTTAACAATTCAGGATAATCTGCCGCTGAAAGCAATTCCCTGGATACTGGTGAAATGTCCAAAGTTTCATTGAATTTCAGATATTGTTCAAAGGTATATTTGGAATCAACAGCAGCTGCAGCACAGGCTTTCAATTCCTGCCATAGCCTGTCCCCGGCCTGTTCATATGGAGGAATACTTTCCATTACACCGTAATGAAGAAAATAGGGCGTAAAGCTTTGGTCAAATAAAATGTTTTCAGGACATATAATCAAATGAAGCCGTGATAACGAGTGATTTTTCACCTTTTTTACCAGCTGATAGGAAAAATTCCACTTGCTTCGCTCTTCTTTTTTATTTAAACTGGAAAAACCCAAATAAGTCTCCGGAGGCTGAACATGAACTCTTAATTCATCTTCAGTCAGAACGATTTCCCGCTTAATGGATGGATCCATTTCTTTCAGCATATCGATTTCTGCTGCTTGATCCAGTTTTACTTTTTCTGTTTGAAAGATGAAAGTATAGCCATCTTCCTTCGTTATGACGGCCTCAAGCTGCTGCTCTAAATAAGTCTGTTTTTTTTCTGACATTGAGAATGACTCCTTCATAGGATTTCAAAACGATCTCCTGTTGTAATTCCGCATTCTACAAGCTTATGGTTGCCTGATAGGACAATCTGCTTATTGGGAACGCGCACCCAATACCCTTCTCGAGGTGGGTCAGAAATGCATCTTGTCTGCCATACTATATCCACTACTTTTTTGACAGAGTGATAATTTGATAGACGCAAATCAAATGTTTCTCCTGTGTAATGCTTCAAATCGATTGTCACTTCAATATACATGCCTTTTCACCTCAAAAATGAAGAAGCGCCATCATCTGATTTAGAATGGGCGCTCCTTTCTGCACTTCATTAGATTGTCAGATCCTATTAACCGCGGATTTGGCCTGCAATGTTTGCATCAGCCTCTTGAAGAGCGTGTGCTGTCTTCTCTAATTGTCTTGAAATATCTTCAACTAAATGCTGCATATCTACGAAAGAAGGCTTAAGCTGTTCATATTGATCTCTGAAAGCGTTGCTTGCTTCCCCTTCCCACATAGCCTGTAATTGACCAATCATGCTGTCTAGACGTCCAATAAGAAGACCAAGCTCTCCACCTTCATTGTTATAACGTTTTGACATATCGACAAGTTCTGCAGGGGTAACGCGAATAATTCCTGACATTTTCATCTCTCCTTTTACACGAATTTACATTAATTGTATAAACAAAGACCATGAAGGTCAATTGTTACTTCTAGAATACTAGTAAAATGGTACATTCTATCTACTATTATGTAATAGAGGAAGAATATTACTGGTTTCCTCAATTCTGTTATTAATTACCCATATATTTTACCGATAAAACCTATTTTAAGGTAATTTTTATAAAATTTTTCCATACTCTTAATGAAATAGTCCCGTTCTTGATTCCGGGATTTCTTGAAAATATATAACGGGGTGCGTGATTTTATCCAACCGGTTCTTTCTTATCATATCGAATGGTCATGTATTGAGCATTCGTATCATTCACCAAGTTGGAATATTGAATCGCGAGCATATGATTGCTGTTAATCTGCTGGCTGATGACTGCTTCATTTTCAGAACGAAGCTTGGTCAGTTCAATGGATATTTGGGCAATAAACTCTGCCGTACTCCCTGCAAGCTCAGCTCTTATCAGATTGGAAAGCTCAACCCCTGCAGAAGCCAGCGTTTCAAGCTGGAAATTAAGAGGATCCGCTTTGTATCTTAAATCCTTAGCAGAATCAAACACGTGCTCTTTATAAAGCTGGTTCACACATATTCCTCCTTATCTGAGATCAAAAATAGAAGCAATGTCCTTTTCTTCTTGAAACATCTTCTCAATGGAGGTCTTAATGGAAGAGATGAGTTTTCTCCCTTTATCGAATTGATCCTGAAAATGAAGGACCGTTACATCTAAACGGTCTGAGAAGACTGCAGGCAGCGCTTTAATTTGTTCATGAACATGAATGCTTTTCACTTCATATTCGCTTCCTATGGCAAGCAGCTTGCGATAAGAACGCGGATTAGATTCCATATCATGAATCTTGCTTAGAAGATCTCCTTTTCTTCTCTCGTAATCCTCAAAGAAGACAGCCTCAAAAGCACGCTGGTATCTTCTCAGAGCAGCCTCCTGATCATCATAGGAATCCATTCCTGATTGATAAATCCTCACAGCTGAAGAGAGATTCACTTCGATTTTCTGTCCATTCCCGCCAACCTTAAAGATAAAGAGACTTCCGCCTTCATAACGTCTGCCTTTCTTAGCAAGTGCATTGGAAACCTGCTGAAGGCTGTGGCCCTCTGCTGCCTCGCCAAATTCCACCTTTGCCTCCTTGATGATGGCTTTAATGGTATCGAAACGTCCGAAAAGCTGATCGATTTTCGCATCAATTGCTTCAAAAAGATCTTTAATAGTAAACATTTTTTGAACAAATTCTATGGGATTAAGAGTTAGAAGTCCATCCATCGCCGTCAAATCTGCAAGACTTGCAATCAAGCTCTGGATTTCCTTTACATCCTTCTCCATTCCTTTAAGTTCATCCACAATAAGGTCAATTTCCCCGCTCGTCAGATCAGTAAAAATGCTCAACAGGACCGGAAGATTTTTAATCAATTGCGGCAGCTGCAGTGCAAAATCCTTGAGATTAACTGCAATCTCGTCAAAATTTTTGACCGTCTCCCAGACCGAATCAAGTGTATCCACCGGGTTATCCGTAATACTAAAATCGCTCCATGTACTTTTTAGATCCTGCAAAAGAACCAGATCAATACCTGTCATCGCCTTGATTAAGCCGTTATAGCCTCCAACACGGTAAGCTGGTGCATACTTTACAAGAAACTTCTGCATCTCATGAAGATCTTCGTCAGAAAGATTGCCGATTCTGTCGCGGATACTCACAAAATCAGGATCAGAATCCAAGATTGTCCGGCTCCCCAAATTAAGAAATCCACGCAGATCAGATGCTGCAAACAGCATGTCTTCTTCGTTGGTGAGGTGGTGAATGTTCTTTCCTTTTTCTTTGTAGTAGTTTTCGGCGAATGCTTTTAGTTCCACTGGGGGGATGGTGTAGATTTTGTTAAAATCGGATTCCTTTATATTATACTTTGTATATAAACTACCTCTGAATTCCGAATCTATTGTTGCCAATTGGTATGCACTTGGGGGAGCGTCATTAATTGCATAAACATTCTCAAAGACACCGTTAATTATGGACAACATTTGAATAAGGTTTCCACCTAATGAATGCCCAACTCCAATCTTTTTCAATGGTATTTCTTTATTTGGTAAATCGACGCCTTTTGCATTTAATAATTTGTATTCATATTCAAGATTTTTATCAATTTCATCACTTACCAGTATTTCAAATTGTAATGCTGAATCAAACTGACTCTCGTTTACGCCTGAAAAAATCCCCATAGCATTATATATCCAATCTAAAGGTTTATCTTCATAGCTATTACCTTCTTTATGTTCACTACCTCTGGTAATTGTATAAGACTGATTTATTCCTTTTTCAGAATCAAAAAAATGTATAATTGTTCCATCAAAACCCGAATCCGCACTTTTACTTCCCTTATAATCATCAGAGTGATAGACTTTTATTTTTGCAGGAGGTTTATTTCCAGTTTCTTCAATATAAATTTTTCTAATGTCTTCCTCGGTAATCGGAACCTGTTTCTTTCCCCCGTATTCTCGTTCAGCGATTCTAGCCCTAATTATATCAGTACCCAACACTTCTTTACTGTTCATAAAATCACCTAAATTACTTGAATTTAATAGAATCTGTAATTTTTTTAATTTTTCCTCTTATATTAGAAGGGGATAGCTCACATGATTGATCTCTGTCTAAGCATCTACCATTATAAATAAAACGGATACCTTTATCTGTATTATTAGATTTTATATAGGCAATATAAGAATAAAAGCCTTTATCATTATTCTGTTTTTCTCCGAAATATATTGTCTTATCGTTAAGTTCATACTTTGAGTATTCACCATCATAGCCTGACACCCTTGACAATAGTTTCGTGTTCAAAGAGATATTCCCTGCATGTGAGCTTTCTTCAAAATTAGTCGAAATAAAGTATGTAATATTTTCTTCATTTAAATTTTCACTAAAACTTAGTGCCTCGTATGTATTTTCAATTTGTTCATAATCGCCGCTGGAGATCTTTGCGTTTTCAGGAAACAACATCGTATATCCCTTTGTCTTTGATTGGAATGTATAATACCCTTCTTCAACCTCTTCATTTGAAGTCAAAAATTCACGTGTAAACTCATCTTTAAATGCTTCCGTATCAGGCATTGACGAAGCATCTATTTTACCGCTTTCTTTTTCTTTGCTCATTCCGCAACCCCCAGTAAAGATCAGCATTAAAACCAGACTAAGCTGTATTATTTTTTTCAATGGATGGGCTCCTTTCGGATATCTCGTATGTACTCCATCTTATTACTACCACATTTTCCCACTAGCGTTCAATATGAAACTTGAATAATGAAAAAATTACTACTTAATACATGTGAGTTATTGCTTATTAAATTCCATATACCCCCCCCTTATTTTCCGGCAATTATATGACTATGTTTCTATGAGATTTAAACTTATCTTTTCAAAAAAACCTCTCCCAAATACGGAAGAGGTTTTTTTACTTAATCATTTCATTGACTCCTCACCTAGCTATTTGCAAGCCTGGCAAGTGATTCTTTCAGCACCTGTACACCTCTGATGCAGTCAGGGAGTGAGGTCCACTCCTCTGGTGAATGGCTTTTCCCGTTTAAGCTCGGCACAAAAATCATGCCTGAAGGCACATATTTTCCCAGTGTCATTGCGTCATGCCCTGCTCCGCTGGGAAGAAAGAGCGAGGTCATTCCACTCGCTTCAGCAGATGATTGGATAACTTCCTGTATATGATCTGGTACGATCACAGGCGATATATTGATGCCGTCGTTTATGTCAACAGTCACTCCTCTTACCTTTGAGAGATTCATTGCTTCATCTTTTAATGCGGAAATCATGGCATCTCTGGCAGCCAAATCAATATCCCTTGCATCCACAATGACCTCTGTTTTGCCGGAAATAACGTTCGTCCCGTTTGGAAAGACGTTTATTTTTCCGACCGTTGCAACAGCCGTTTGGCTGAACCTTCCCGGCGCCTGTTCAACTTTTAAAATAAATTCTGCTGCTGCCGCCAGTGTATCCCGGCGAAAGTTCATCGGCGTATTACCCGCGTGATCTGTGTTGCCTATAAACGTAAAGCATGTCCAGGATGGACCGGCAATGCCGCTCACGATGCCGATGTTTTTGTTTGCTGACTCGAGGCGTTTTCCCTGTTCAATATGAAGTTCAAGAAAAGCATGAATATCCTCTGGATTTCTGTACGAATCCTGCACTCGTTCCGGATCATGCCCGCATCTTACCATTTCATCGTATAGAACGTTACCTTTATCATCTTTAAATGATTTGAAATCTGCTGCGTCAACTTCACCCATCATGACTCGGCTTCCAAAAATTCCATTTTTAAACCGTGCTCCTTCCTCGTCTACAAAGACAGCAAGCTCAATTGAACGCTTTGGCTTCTCTTGTTTAGAAGCGATGGCCTTGATCGCAAGCAAACTGCTCAAGCATCCCAGCGGCCCGTCAAATGCCCCGCCATTTGGCACACTGTCCAAATGAGAGCCTGTCATCACGACTGGAAGATCAGGCGAGCTCCCATGAAGCGTGCCGAATAAATTTCCGATCGCATCTTCCCGGACGTCTAAGCCAATTTCCGACATCCATTCTTTAAAAACGGACTTTGCCTGTTTCTCTTCATTCGTATAAGGAAATCTTGTAATGCCTCCATCTGGAGTTTTTCCGATATCAGCAAGGATTGATAGTTTATCCGCCAATTCTTCTGAATTGATTCCCTCGAACTCTGGGCACTGATCAAGCTCCTCCAGCAATCTTTCTTTGGAAAATATGGCAGCCATTTATAATTCCTCTCTTTCTATGGTAAATGTATATTTGCACCCGGACTGGGTGAATTACCAGTTGAATTCCATAGACAGCTCTTCTTACAGAATTTTTTAATATTTCTTATTATAAGGAATTCTATTTATTTCGCAAACCGTAATTCTTTTGTGAACCCTTAATTGAATGCGATAAAAGGCAGAAGAAAATTTTAAAAAGATTCTGCTTCATTTCCTACTATTAAGGGTAGAAAGTAGGATAGCAGAAAGAACACAATGAAAAGGGGAATTCTGGATGGAACAAAATCACACAATGATGCAGTTTTTTGAGTGGCATGTACGACCTACTGGAACACATTGGAACAGGCTGAAGAAGTTAGCGCCGGAGCTAAAGGAAAGAGGCATTGATTCCGTTTGGATTCCTCCCGTTACAAAAGCCCAATCTGGAGATGATGTCGGGTATGGTGTGTATGACTTATATGATCTGGGAGAGTTCAATCAAAAGGGGTCTGTCCGAACGAAATATGGATTAAAGAAGGAATTAATTGCTGCCATTAAAGCCTGTCACGATAACGGCATTGCCGTTTATGTGGATTTGGTTATGAATCATAAAGCAGGTGCTGATGAGACGGAACTATTTAAAGTGATTGAAGTGGATCAGGAGGACCGCACTGAAGAATTATCGAAGCCGGTTAATATTGAAGGCTGGACAAAATTCAACTTCCCCGGAAGAAAAGGAAGGTATTCGTCTTTTGAATGGAATTTTGAGCATTTTAATGGAACGGATTACGATGCGAAAAACGATAAAATCGGCATTTTTAAAATTGTCGGTGACAATAAAGACTGGAATGAAAATGTTGATGGGGAATTCGGCAATTATGATTACTTAATGTTTGCCAATATTGACTATAATAATGAAGAAGTTCAGGATGAAATGATTTCATGGGGCAAGTGGCTTTCAGATACGCTTCAGTGTGATGGGTACCGCCTTGATGCCATTAAACATATCAATCATGAGTTTGTTCAGCGGTTTGCTGAAGAGCTTTATGAAGACCGCGGAGAAGATTTTTATTTTGTAGGCGAGTTTTGGAAATCAGACTTAAAGGCATGCCAGGATTTCCTTGATAAGATTGACTACAAAATGAGTTTATTTGATGTATCTCTTCACTACAAGCTTCATGAAGCATCCATGAAAGGAAATGAATTTGATCTCTCAACCATTTTTGAGGATACACTTGTGGGCTCCCACCCGGAACATGCCGTCACATTTGTTGATAATCATGATTCCCAGCCTGAGGAAGCGCTTGAATCATGGGTTGAGGATTGGTTTAAGCAAAGCGCTTATGCTCTGATTCTCCTCAGAGAACAAGGATATCCTTGTGTATTCTATGGTGATTACTACGGAATTGACGGAGACAACCCAATTGATGGCAAAAGAGAAGCGATTGATCCCCTCCTTTATGCCAGACAGACAAGAGCCTATGGTGAGCAGGAGGATTACTTCGACCATCCAAATACAATCGGATGGGTAAGACGCGGCGCAGATGAATTCGACCGTTCAGGCTGTGCAGTAGTCATTTCAAATGGAGATGAAGGGGAAAAAAGGATGTGTGTCGGCGAGCACCATGCAGGTGAAGTATGGGTGGACATAACTGGCACCCGTGAAGAGCATATCACTATTGATGAAGATGGCTTTGCGACGTTCCCGGTTAACGGAAAAAGTGTTTCTGTCTGGGCTCGTCCAGATGAAGATGTTGAATAGATGAAAGTGAACAGCCGGTATCCTGGATAAGGAAACCGGCTGTTCTTTTTGTTTTTTAATTAGCGTCCAATAGAATGGCTACTTTAAATAAATCTCCATCCACTTCAATCTCCAATCGGCCTCCATGAAGTTCAACAATTGATTTGGCAATTGTCAGGCCCAGTCCAGAGCCTTCGGTATGACGTGATGAGTCTCCGCGTTTAAACCGTTCAAATAACTCATCAGTGTTTTCACTGAGCTCATACTTCGTTACATTCTTAAAAGAGATGAGGACTTGATCCCCGGTTTTTTTAACGGAAAGGTACACTCTAGTATTCTCTAAGGAATACTTAAGGATGTTGCCAATCAAATTTTCAAACACTCTCCACATTTTTTGCCCATCTACGACTGCATAAACAGGTTCATCCGAATGAGTCACCCTGAATTGCAGGGAAGACTGGCTGATTGCTTCATTATATTCAGCAAGCGCCTGCTGCAGAAGCTGTGCAATATCTACTTTTTGTTTTACTAGATCAATATTGCCGCTCGCCATTTTTGAAGCCTCAAACAAATCATCAATCAGGATTTTCAGGCGCTGTGATTTACGGTCGACAATTTGCACATAGGAATCTCGTTCCTCTTCTGACAGGTTCGGATTTTTCAATAATTCCGTATAGCTGATGATCGAAGTAAGCGGTGTCCGCAAATCGTGGCTGACATTCGTAATCAGCTCCGTTTTAAGCCGTTCACTCTTTACCTGCTTCTGATGTGAAGTTTTTACGCCATGCTTCAGAGCATTCATATTCGAAGCAAGTGTCGCAAGGGCCGTTTTCCCCTTAACCGGCAGGTCCGTTTCAAGGTTGCCCAGCATAATGTCATTTGAGTTCGCCACAATTTTATTAAAATAGCCAATTCGTTTAAACATAAACAGCACAACCGGAAGGCCAATAACCAGAAAAGCAGGAATGTAGATAAGCAGGAATGCGGCCTCTACAATCACTGCTGCCGCTCCCATCCCAAAGCAGAAAACAATGCCTAGCAAAATCAAAAGCTGAATGCCTACCTTCTGAATCAGAAACGCGTCTGCCACCGCCTTCGCAAGCTTGTAAAGAATCGTTGTTTTCCATTCAGTCTTGAAATGGCCTTCTGTTTTAAAGCAGTGAATGAGAAGGACAGCCTGAACGATGAGTGCTGAGATAAACAGCGTTCCAATAACCAAAAAGATAAAAGCGTAGAGCCATTCGTATCCATAGCGGAACGGATAATAATCGATCACTCCGAACATACAGATGATGCTTCCGATAAGCGCAATGGCTGTGAAGAGAATTTTCACATCCAGAGGCAGGCGGAGGTACACCTGTGCCCAATTGCTTTTGAGAATGGGTTCAAACAGCGGACGTTTTCTTAGAAGAAATACACTGATGAAAAGGGCTGCAAGTCCGCTGATGGAATGTCCGTAATAGAGAGCCTGTGATTTATTAAAATCCCGGAATTCAATCATGGTTTCGCTGTCTGCCGGTGCATTTTTTGACAAGGCGATTTGTCCGGTGAATCTTGTTTCCTCTCCTCTGGTTAGATCCTCCGTAATATCACTGCTTCCAAAATAATGAAACCCATCTGTTGAATAGATATAGCCTCTTGATCCCGAAAATTTTTCAATATAGTACATGTCTTTTTGATTGATAAACTCCTTTGGATCATCTTTCTCAGACATTTGCAAGTTTGTGTGAACTTCTTCTGAATCGATGCTTTTCAAGTAATAAACAAACTGATTTTTATTTGCTTCATATTCAGACTTAGGATACTTATAGTTTTCTTCAAAGAATTGATCGATTTTCTGTTCTTTTTCTGCGATAAGCTTTTTTCGGACATGCTCATCATCTTTAAAATTCATTGTGATGTCTGCTATTTTTTTATTCTTTTCTTCCGTCAGCACTTTTTCAACTTCACTGTTTCCGTTTTCCTTAGCAGCAAAAATTTCTTCTTCGTACTGACTTTCTATGTTCGTAATCTGGTCGGTTAAACTTCCGTATCTGTAGCGGTGTTCTTCGATTTCTTCTGCAGATACGCTTATCTTTTCCTTAGCTTCTTCTTTTGTCGTGCCGTTCAATTCATATAAGCTTAAAAGATTCGTAAAGTAGTTTAGCCGTTCTTGAAATTCGTTAGACTGAAAATAGTTTTTAAATAAGTACCTGTCACCGTTTGCAGCACCTGAAAACAGACCGCTGATTCCGTAAGTCAGCAGCATCATGATCAGAAAGAACGTCAGACTATTTTTCCATTTTGTACCCAATTCCCCATACCACCTTTAAATATCTCGGATTTTTAGGATCAATCTCTATTTTTTCTCTGATTTTTCGGATATGGACGGCAACGGTTTTTTCGGCGTTGTAGCCAGGCTCATTCCAAACCCGCTCATAGATTTCGCTGATGGAAAACACGCGTCCGGCGTTCAGCATCAGCAGCTCTACAATGCTGTATTCAATGCGGGTAAGTTTTACGTTCTCGCCGTGCACCGTCACTTCTTTAGCTGTTTGATCAAGGGTAAGACCATTCAGATCTACCGTCTTTTTCACACCTTCGTATGTACCAAGCGTCACATACCGTCTTAGCTGTGATTTCACTCTGGCAATCAGCTCCATGGGGTTGAACGGTTTGGTCACATAGTCATCTGCCCCGACCTGCAGACCGAGTATCTTATCGGTGTCTTCACTTTTAGCACTCAGAATAATAATCGGAATGTTTTTTTTCTCACGGATTTTAAATGTTGTTGAAATGCCGTCAAGGCGCGGCATCATAATATCCAGTAGAATCAAATGTACAGAGTGCTCATTCAGTTTTTCAAGAGCTTCTATTCCGTCTTTTGCTTTTATCACAGTTATGTTTTCATTCTTTAAATAGATTTCAATCGCATCGCGAATTTCTTTATCATCATCCACTACTAAAACGTTATAATTTGTCATTTTCTCACGCTCCTTTCAAAAGTATATCTGTTTTCATGTTATTATCTACATTCTAATGGGAAATTCTTAACACTCTGTCTGTGGAATGTTTAAGAATTTCTTAAGAAAACAGCCTATATTAGCTAAGAAAGAATCGCCTATGCTTTTCTTTAACAATACGGGATAATGTAAAAAAAGATTTGGGGTGAATGTTTCTTTGGAAACTTATAAGAATTGTCAGAGCTGCGGTATGCCATTATCCAGAGATGAACATGGAGGCGGTACAGAAGCAAACGGTACTAAAAGCAATAAATATTGCAGTCATTGTTACCAGAATGGAGCCTTTACAATGCCAGACATCACTTCAGATGAGATGAAAGAAAAAGTAAAGGGTAAAATCAAGGAGTTTGGTTTTCCTGGATTTCTTGCTGGTTTATTTACACGCAATATCCATAAGCTTGAACGCTGGAAATAAAGATGCTTTTTATTGACCGAGGTATTTGCGGCGGTGATTGAAGCCATTTACTATTTTCATCTCATAATAATAAAAAGCTGCCTCCTTAGAGACAGCTTTTTTAACTGAAATTGTTCCTCTTTGTACCCGATACAAACAGGTTTCCGCTCACCCAGAATCTCCATGGATATTCTCTTGCCTCTCCGCTGTTGTCGATTCCTATTCGCGGTCCCGCAGATGTAAGCTCAGGTTCTCTGCCTTCGGCGATATACAGTGGCGACTCCCATAAAGGACGCCCATAATCTTCTTTTACAATCCCCAATGCTTTCGTCAGTTTCCCGGGCCCATTTGTGAGATCTTGCTCCCTTTTTACCGGACCTCGCCGTTCATACATCAATCTCAGCCCTTCAACCGGCTCTACACCTCTAATTAAAATTGCTTCAGGAGAATCAATCACTCCGCTTACAACATTTACAAGGCAGTGTGTGTGCATGACATATGTATAAGTATAGCCAGCAGGTCCAAACATGACTTCAGTTCTTGCCGTCCGCCGGTTATTGAAGCTGTGTGCAGCCTGATCCCCTGGTCCGATATAGGCTTCCGTTTCAACAATTATTCCTGCAGCAATGCCTTCTGCTGTTTCTTTTACCAGAATTTTTCCGAGAAGAGCCTGGGCCAATTCCAGTGTAGGCTTATTAAAAAAGGACGAATGAATAGGCTGATGAATCATGTTTCCACCTCTTTAAAGATTTCTCTTTAAATCATATCAAATGGAATTAATTCAAGCTAAACTTTATACTCCATAATTATCAGCATACCAGATAAAACGGATTTTCACTCTTTCTCTTTTTTCGAATGGATACTATGAATACATCAAATTTCTTAATATAATTAATTATCAGTTTTATTTTCAGAAAGGCGGACGTCAAATGATCAGGGCAGCCATTATCGGATTAGGTGCAATCGGACAGCGATTAATAAAGAACTTTACAGACCATCCGGATATCATAATTTCAGCTATATGTGACCGGAATGCTGAAGTTACACGTGAAACATCTGAAAGACTTGGAAATGTGTCTTCATTTACTGACCATAAAAAAATGCTTGAAGAAGCAGAAATCGATCTTGTGTATGCAGCAGTTCCACCCAAATTTCATCATCGGATTGTGACGGATGTGATTGCAAAGGGCAAGCATGTCTTATGTGAAAAACCTTTGGCAAACTCCTTGGAAGAAGCAGAAAGTCTTTACATACAAGCAAAAGAAAAAGGAAAAGGAATCGTCCACGCAATGAACTTTCCGTTGAACTATAGTGCAGGAAGCAAAACGTTTGCTTCCCTCATAAAAGATGGCTATGTTGGAAAGCTGAGACGGCTTGAGCTAAAGATGCATTTCCCGGAATGGCCCCGTCCGTGGCAGCAAAATGACTGGGTAGCAAGCCGTGAACAAGGCGGTTTTGTCCTCGAAGTCGGCGTACACTTCATTCAGCAAATTCAAAAAATCTTTGGCCCTGTTCATGTTCTGAATAAATCGGTTCAGTATCCCGAAGATCCAACTGCTTCTGAAATTGGCATTCTGGCTCAAATGGAGCTTCAAGACGGTACGCCTGTCTTTATCGATGGCATGAGTCAGATTGCGGGAACCGAAGAAATCCGATTTACAGCTTATGGGACAGAAGGAACTCTATCCTTGCTGAACTGGTCGGCACTTGAAGGCGGCAAGCTTGGCGAACCTATTCAAAGGATTGATGCCGACAGTTCACTTGCCAATTCTTTAATTGATGAGCTTGTAAAAGCCCTTAAAGGCGAAAAAGCTGAGATTATTGATTTTGAGGCAGGCTATCAGGCACAGAATATTTTAGAAAAATTAAGAGGCTAAGAAGGGTTGATGAAAAATGAAAAATGAAATCATTGAACGATTTACTTCCTATGTAATAATTGACACACAATCTAATGACGGCAGCGAAACATGTCCTTCCACTGAAGGACAGCTGACACTCGCACGAACACTTGCAGAAGAACTGAAAGCAATTGGCTTAGAGGACGTAAGCATGGACGAATTTGGATATGTGATGGCCACTCTTCCATCCAATACAGATAAGCAGGTTCCAACGATCGGCTTTTTGGCACACATTGATACCGCAACTGATTTTACAGGGAAAAATGTGAATCCGCAGGTTCATGAAAACTATGACGGACAGGACATCCTGCTGAATGAAGCAGAACAAGTGACTCTGTCTCCAAAAGACTTTCCCAATTTACTAAACTATCAAGGTCATACCCTTATAACTACAGACGGCACCACTCTGTTAGGAGCTGATAATAAAGCGGGTATTGCTGAGATTATGACAGCGATGGATTATTTGATCAGGCATCCTGAGATCAAACACGGCAAAATCAGAGTGGCTTTTACTCCTGATGAGGAAATCGGACGCGGACCACATAAATTTGATGTGGCTGCCTTTGGTGCGAAATACGCCTACACAGTGGACGGCGGTCCTCTCGGAGAGCTCCAGTACGAAAGCTTCAGCGCGGCAGGGGCTTCCATTACAATTAAAGGCACCAACATCCACCCTGGAACGGCTAAAGGAAAAATGGTGAATTCCATTAAGATCGCAATGGAGCTGCAAAGCAAGCTGCCGGCTGAACAAGCTCCTGAATTAACAGAAGGCTATGAAGGCTTCTTCCATCTTCTTTCTATAAGCGGGGATGTTGAGCAAACGAAGCTAAGCTACATTATCAGAGATTTTGATAAGGAAGAGTTCCAGCAGAAAAAACAAATGATGGCCGGTGCTGTTGATGAATTGAAGGAGAAATACGGAAGCGAACGCATCGTCCTTGAGATGCATGATCAGTATTACAATATGCGTGAAAAAATCGAGCCTGTTAAACAGATCGTCGACATTGCATTCAAAGCGATGGAAAACCTGGACATTCAGCCAATTGTTGAACCAATCCGCGGCGGCACTGATGGATCCCAGCTCTCCTATATGGGCCTTCCTACCCCGAATATTTTTACAGGCGGAGAGAATTTCCACGGCAAGTTCGAATATATTTCCGTTGATAATATGCTGAAAGCAACACAGGTTATTGTAGAGATTGCCAGACTGTTTGAAGAAAAACACAGTTGACTGATTTGATAAATAGGAAACGCTTTGGATGAAAATCCAAAGCGTTTTGGCATTCAATAAGGTAGGGAATTAATTTTTGCCGTTTTCTTCCCCGTCTTCTATTTCTTTTCCTTCACCTTTTTCTTGATCCTTCTCATCTTCTATCTTTTTCTCTTCACCTTTTTCCAGATCCTTCTCATTTTCTATCTTTTTCTCTTCGCCTTTTTCCAGATCCTTCTTATCTTCTATCTTTTTCTCTTCGCCTTTTTCCTGATCCTTCTCATCTTCTATCTCTTTCTCTTCACCTTGTTCTTCAGCCTCGTCCCCTTCTTCTATTTCTTTTTCTTCACCCTGGCCTCCGCCTTGACCTGCTCCTTCACCTTGGCCTCCGCCTTCACCTGCTCCTTCACCCTGGCCTCCGCCTTCACCTGCTCCTTCACCCTGGCCTCCGCCTTCACCTGCTCCTTCACCTTGGCCTCCGCCTTGACCTGCTCCTTCACCTTGGCCTCCGCCTTCACCTGCTCCTTCACCCTGGCCTCCGCCTTCACCTGCTCCTTCACCCTGGCCTCCGCCTTCACCTGCTCCGCCACCTTGGCCTGCTCCTTTACCGCCGCCGTTTGAGAGATTTTTTACCTTGGCATAAGCATAAAGAATAGACTGAAACGTTCTTTCATCAACAGAACCTGTAACAGGAAGACCATGTTTTTTCTGAAAATACCTCACTCCCTGTACGGTTAGATTGTCATATTTTCCTGTGATTTTCCCGGAATAGCTGCCGACTGATTTCAGCATTCCCTGAATGACTGATACATCTGAACCATTTGCTCCTTTTCCAACGGCAGAACCTGCTAATGGCATACCAAATAAAAGGACCATGGCCAAAATAATAGTGCTGATTGCTTTTCTAACATGCGAATTTTTCTTGAACATAACTAAACACCTTCCTTTATATAAATTGTGACGATCTTTACTATTCCCAATATCATTTTTCTACACATGAAAATGAAGAATTTTATTCAAACCACTATTAAAAATATCTCTTGGATCTCTTATTAATCCGAACATAATGACATAAGAACCATTGATATTTTTTTCGTATTTCGGCATTCTTTCATGTATAATTATTCATGATAAATATGGCAAAATTGGCCGTTTTCTGTAAATATTTCTTTGTTCAAATCCGAGCAAACTAAGAGGGAGAATGATATGACAAACACAATTATTCAGTTTAAGCAGGTTACAAAACAATATGACAATGATCCTGCTGTCCTCAATCATGTCAGTTTTGAAATCGAGCGCGGCAAATTTTATACACTTCTTGGTCCTTCAGGCTGCGGCAAGACAACTATTCTTCGGCTGATTGCCGGATTTACTGAAGCTTCTGAGGGAGAAATTCTTTTTAACGGAAAAAAAATAAACGATGTTCCTGCTAACAAACGCCAAGTAAATACGGTGTTTCAGGATTATGCACTGTTTCCTCACTTGAATGTTTTTGAAAATGTTGCATTTGGACTGCGCATTAAAAAAATGAATAATCGGGATATTGAATCGAAAGTAAAAGAAGCCTTAAGCTTTGTAAACCTTGATGGATATGAAAAAAGGGAAATTCGGGAAATGTCCGGAGGCCAGCGCCAGCGGGTCGCAATTGCACGTGCGATTGTCAATGAGCCGGAAGTGATTCTTCTTGATGAACCATTGTCAGCCCTGGACTTAAAGCTTCGCACTGAAATGCAGTACGAACTGCGCGAACTTCAGCAGCGTCTGGGCATTACCTTTATCTTTGTTACCCACGACCAGGAAGAAGCACTCGCGATGTCAGATGAAATTTTCGTTCTGGACAAAGGAAAAATACAGCAAAGCGGGACTCCGACTGATATATATGATGAGCCTATTAACCGCTTTGTTGCTGACTTTATTGGCGAATCCAATATTGTAAAAGGGACCATGCTTGAGGATTACCTTGTAGAATTCACCGGCAGACAATTTGAGTGTGTTGATCAGGGTCTGAACCCAAATGAACCTATAGAGATCGTCATTCGTCCTGAAGATTTGGAAATCACTTCTTTGGAACGGGGAAAACTCCAAGTACGCGTTGATTCCCAATTGTTCCGCGGTGTTCATTATGAAATCAGCAGCTATGACAAGGATGGAAACGAATGGCTCGTGCATTCCACAAAGAAAGCCACTGTCGGAGATGAGATCGGCCTTTATTTTGACCCGGAAGCGATACATGTTATGAGATTCGGTGAGACCGAAGAGGAATTTGACAGACGTTTAGAAGCCTATGCAGATGGAGAAGAGCATGGAAAATAAGCTGACCCGAAATTTGTATATGATTCCCTATGCTCTTTGGATTGCTCTCTTTGTTATTGCACCGATTGTTCTAGTTCTCTATTATTCTTTTATTGATATTGAAGGAAACTTCTCGCTTGCCAATTATCAGAACTTCTTCACACCGGTCTACATGAAAATGACCTTGAGTTCATTTTGGTATGCTTTTTTGATTACAGCTCTTTCCCTGCTTATTGCATACCCAACTGCTTATTTGCTGACTTATACAAAGCATAAGCACCTTTGGCTGCTGCTGATTATTGTCCCTTCCTGGATTAATTTATTGTTAAAAGCCTATGCTTTTCTTGGCATTTTTGGTACGTACGGTGTTGCTAACAGCTTTTTAGAAGCAATCGGCATTGGCTCGCAGCAGTTATTGTTCACCGATTTCAGTTTCATTTTTGTATCGGTTTATATCTTTATTCCATTTATGATTTTGCCTATATTCAATTCACTGAATGAATTAAATCCAACCCTGCTGGATGCAGCGCGTGATTTGGGCGCATCAAGCTGGACCGCCTTCCGCAGAGTCATTTTCCCGCTTACGATTGATGGCGTTAAAGCTGGCTGCCAGCTGGTCTTTATACCCGCTCTTTCCCTGTTCATGCTGACAAGACTGATTGCGGGAAACAGAGTGATCACACTCGGCACTGCGATTGAACAGCATTTCCTTGTGACTCAGGACTGGGGTATGGGGTCGACCATTGCTGTCTTTTTGATTATTTTTATGTTTCTGATTATCTTCCTTACCGGAAATCGAAAGCGGGGTATGTAAGTTGGATAAGAAAATATCCCCTCTATCCAGGATCTTTTTAATTTTGATCTTTCTCATCCTATATACGCCAATTTTTTTCCTTGTGTTTTATTCGTTCAACAGCGGCGGTACGATGTACAACTTTGAAGGATTTACGCTTGATTGGTATAAGGAGCTTTTCACAGATGCGAGGCTGCTGATCATCGTGCTGAACACACTCGTTATCGCCTTGCTGTCAGCACTTATTTCCACCATTATCGGTGTTCTTGGAGCACTTGCCATTCATTCTTTTAAAAGCAGGCAAACCAAAAACACATTGCTTTCATTAAATAATGTGCTGATTGTCAGCCCTGATGTTATTATTGGCGCTTCGTTTCTAATCCTGTTTACGATGGCAGGAATCAAGCTTGGATTTTATTCAGTCCTCTTATCTCATATTGCATTCAGCGTTCCGATTGTTGTCTTAATGGTTCTGCCGAAACTGATGGAGATGAGTCCAACCTTGCTTGATGCAGCAAGAGATCTTGGCGCAAGCAGCTGGAATGTCCTGACTAAAGTGACCTTGCCATTTATCACACCGGGTATTTTTGCAGGATTCTTTATGGCTCTTACGTTCTCTCTTGATGATTTCGCTGTTACCTTTTTCGTAACCGGCAATGGATTCACTACGCTGTCCGTTGAAATCTATTCACTTGCGCGCCGGGGAATCTCATTGAATATTAACGCCTTATCGACCCTGCTTTTCCTTTTCACAGTCCTGCTTGTGATTGTTTACTACTTCATCACGCAGCGAAATAAGCAAAGCGGATTGGGGGTAAGAAAATGAAGAAGCTGATCCGCGTTTTCTTCGCGATTATTCTCGTGTCGGGCATCCTTTTGTATGCTGTTTCAGAGCTGAACTCTTCACAGGGCTACTCAAGCGGCAACACGCTTACGATCTTTAACTGGGGAGACTACATCAATTCCGATCTGGTTGACCGCTTTGAAAAAGAAACAGGCATTAAAGTCATCTATGAGACGTTTGATTCTAATGAGGCGATGATGACAAAGATTGAACAGGGCGGAACGACTTATGATATTGCCGTTCCTTCTGAATATATGATTGATAAAATGAGACAGGAAGATTTGCTTATCCCTTTGGATCATTCAAAGCTTCCGAACTTGAAAAATATTGATGACCGGTTTATGGATTTGCCATTCGACCCTGAAAATAAATATTCCGTTCCATATTTCTGGGGAACTGTCGGCATTGTCTATAATCCAACGATGATAGATGGAAAAAAAATCACGAGCTGGAATGACCTTTGGGATCCTGATCTGCGAAATGAAATCCTGCTGATTGACGGGGCAAGAGAAGTGATGGGAATGGGCCTGAACAGCCTCGGCTACTCTCTAAACGATACAAATAAGGATCATTTAGAGGAAGCAAAACGAAAGCTTGATTCCCTCACTCCAAATGTCAAAGCAGTTGTTGGAGATGAGAGCCGGATGCTGCTTGAAAATCAGGAAGCGGCAATCGGGCTTGTATGGTCTGGGGTTGCATCAGAGATCATGTATGAAAATGAAGATCTGGAGTATGTCGTTCCTGAGGAAGGCTCAAACTTATGGTTCGATAACATGGTTATCCCGAAAACAGCCAAAAATGCGGAAGCTGCCCATCAGTTCATCAACTTCATGCTGGATGCTGAGGTGGCCGCTGAAAACACCGAATATGTCAGCTACTCCACACCTAACAAAGAAGCCTTAAAATACATGCCTGAAGAAATGGTAAACGATGAGCGCTTCTATCCTCCGCCTGAGCTGACGGAAAAACTGGAAGTGTATGAGAACCTTGGCAAAAAGAATTTGGCTTATTATAATGAGCTGTTTTTGAAATTTAAGATGCATCCGAAATAAGAGAAAGGGAGTCCTGGTTTTCAGGACTCCCTTTTCTACTTTTTTGCGCTATTAAGCATTATTTCTTTTTAAACCATTATTTTGCAGATATCATTCGTAAACTCTACCGGATCTTCAATCGGCAATCCTTCGATCAGGAGCGCCTGATTAAATAACAGGTTTGTATAAAGCGCTAATTTTTCTTTATCCTTTTCAAAGGAATCTTTTAAAGAAGTAAATACTTCATGATTTCGGTTAATTTCAAGGATTTTTTCAGCCTGGATATTCTGGCTGTTCGGCATTGCCTTCAGAATTTTTTCCATTTCCGTCGTCACTTCACCTTCAGTTGCGATGCAGACTGGATGAGACTTGAGACGTTTAGAAATTCTTACATCCTTCACTTTGCCGGCAAGAATCGTTTTCATCTCTTCAAAGAGGTCTTTGTTATCTTTCTCTTCTGATTCTGCACCCTTTTCATTCTCGCCTGCTTCTATTCCTAAATCGCCGCTAGAAATCGATTTGAACTCTTTTTCCTGGTAGTTCATCAGCATTCTGATCGCAAATTCATCCACTTCATCCGTGAAATATAAGATATCATAGCCTTTATCAGCCACAACCTCTGTCTGCGGAAGCTTTTCAATCCGGTCATAGCTTTCTCCTGCAGCATAGTAAATGTACTTTTGATCTTCAGGCATGCTTGAAACATATTCATCAAGAGTGATCAGCTTTTTCTCTTTTGATGAATAGAACATGAGCAGGTTCTGAAGATCTTCTTTATTTGCACCAAAATCACTGTAAACGCCATATTTCAGCTGTCTTCCGAAAGAGTTATAGAATGTTTCATACTTTTCTCTCTCATCTTTTAATAAGCTTTGCAGCTGGCTCTTAATTTTATTTTTGATATTTTTTGCAATCAGCTTCAGCTGGCGGTCATGCTGGAGGATTTCTCTTGAAATGTTAAGAGATAAATCCTCAGAATCTACCATTCCTTTTACAAAACTGAAATAGTCAGGTAGCAGGTCTGAGCATTTTTCCATGATTAACACACCATTAGAGTAAAGCTCTAGACCCTTTTCAAACTCTTTAGAGTAGTAATCATACGGAATCTGCTCAGGGATATATAGAATTGCGTTGTATCTGACGGCACCGTCCACACTGATATGGATATGTTTTAACGGTTTATCAAACCCATAACGTTTTTCTGCATAAAAATTCTCGTAATCTTCCGAAGTGAGCTCATTTTTATTCTTTCTCCAAATCGGAACCATGCTGTTGATTGTCTGTTCTTCCAGAACCTCTTCAAACTCTGTTTCGCTGTCTTCTTTGCTTTTTCTCTCCGTTACGTCCATCTTAATTGGGTAGCGGATGAAATCAGAGTATTTTTTAATGATTGCTTTTAACCGGTATTCTTCTAAATATTCATCATACGAATCTTCTTCTGTGTTTTCTTTGATGCTAAGAACAATCTCCGTTCCGACCTCTTCCTTCTCACCAAGCTCAATCGTATAGCCGTCTGCTCCCCCAGAATGCCATCTGTAGGCATCTTCGCTGCCGATTGTTTTCGTTGTAACAGTGATAGCGTCTGCTACCATGAAGGCTGAGTAAAAACCAACTCCAAATTGACCGATAATGTCATGGCCATCTTTCAGCTCGTTTTCACTTTTAAAAGCAAGAGAGCCGCTTTTTGCAATAATTCCAAGGTTGTTCTCAAGTTCTTCTTTTGTCATCCCAATCCCAGTATCTGAGATTGTTAATGTTCTATTTTCCTTGTCTGCCTTAACTTTTATGTAGTAATGGTTCTGGTCAAATGATAGGCTGTCGTCTGTTAAAGCTTTGTAATAAATTTTATCAATCGCATCACTAGCATTTGAAATCAGCTCTCTTAAAAAGATTTCTTTTTGAGAGTAAATTGAGTTAATCATCATTTCCAATAGTCTTTTAGACTCCGCTTTGAACTGCATTTTTTCCATTGTCATTCTCCTTTCAACCTGCTTTTTAGCACTCTTTTTATGAGAGTGCTAACCACTTATTAAATAACATATATTCCCGTTTTGTGTCAATATCCATCTTCGGGATTTCAGCTGGTAGACAAACACTGTTGTTTTTGTTATATTAGTTACCTAGAGTAACTGTTATCTAGGGTAACTATTTATTTAATGAGGTGTTTCCTATAAAAACATATCAAAAGTTTTTTCAGCAGCTTCTGCTGTTATACCGTCCTTTTGAAAACAGACTGAATATGGAGCTTGCCAAACATGATTTATACAGAGCTCAATGGTCTGTTTTGCATTATTTATGGAATTACGGAACAGCTACGCTTGTTGAACTTGCTGATTATCAAAGTGTTGAAAAGCCTACCGTTACAAGAACCATCAGCCGCCTTGAGGAACTGGGATATGTAGAGCATATACCCGGCAAGGATAAGCGCGAAAAGAGAATGCAGCTTACGGACCTTGGGAGAAAGGTATACGGGGTTGTTCGCGTAACAATCGATGAATATGAGCAGGAAATTTTAAAAGGTATTTCAGAAGAAGAACAGCTTGAGGTAATCCGGATCATGGGAGATATTCGGAACAATATTAGAGAGTAAGGGGGCAAAAACATGAATCAGACAACATCCAAATTATGGACGAAAGACTTTATTGTCGTGTCGTCCATCAATTTTTTCTTAACATTAATCTTTTACTTGTTAATGGTGACTATTGCTGTTTTTGCAGTGGATGAATACAGCGCCTCTACGAGTGAGGCGGGACTTGTAACCGGGATTTTTATTATAGGTGCACTGATTGGCCGGCTTTTAATAGGAAGACTCATTGTAACTTTCAGCCGTAAAAAGATCCTGTATACAGGGCTTATCCTGTTTACCCTGACAACAGCCTTTTATTTCTTTGAATTTGGCCTTGGCTTCCTTCTTTTCAACCGCCTTGTTCATGGAATTACACTGGGTATGGCCAGTACAGCAACAGGCACAATAGTAGCACAGATTATTCCCGCTTCGCGAAAAGGGGAAGGCATCGGGTACTACAGTATGAGTGCAACTCTTGCAACAGCCATCGGTCCTTTTATCGGGCTGTACTTGAGCCAGCACGCAAGCTTTCAAACTATCTTTACCTTCTGCGTTGCATTAGGCTTCATCAGTTTAATCATTGCCTTTTTCTTGTATGTGCCCCCGCTTGATAGTTCAGTAAAAAAATCAGAAGTACGAGGATTCAAACTTTCAAATTTTGTAGAGCCAAGTGCTTTGCCGATTGCATTTATTACACTTGCAGCGGCGTTTTGCTATTCAAGTGTTTTGTCCTTTATTAACTTCTATGCGAAGGACATTCATCTTGTCAGCACAGCAAGCTTCTTTTTCATCGTCTATGCGGCAGCTGTATTGGCATCACGCCCTTTTACCGGCCGCTTAATGGACAAAAAAGGGGCAAATTTCATTATGTATCCTGCCTTCCTCTTATTTGGAGCTGGGATGTTCCTTTTGAGCACGGCAAGCACTAGCTTCATTTTCTTGCTTTCTGGTGTTTTGATCGGCCTTGGATTTGGAAACATGCAGTCGGCGACACAGGCGATTGCCGTTAAATTAACGCCTCCTCACCGTATGGGTCTTGCCACTTCGACTTTCTTTATCTTTCTTGATGCAGGTTTAGGGTTCGGACCTTATCTGCTTGGATTTGTCATTCCGGTGACAGGATACAGTACCTTGTATGTGATATTAGGCGTATTAGTCTTTGCCAGTTCTGTTCTTTACTACTTCTTGCACGGGAAGAGGGAAAGTGCGGCATGGGCAAAAGTTAATGCTTCTGCATCAGCTTGATGAGCCGGCAGAAAGAGGACATCCCAAATGGGGATGTCCTTTTTCTTTGAATCTATTAAATTTCAGAATGCTCAAAGACCCCCTATGTTTCCCAAATTCTACATAATCCCTGACTTGGATACTCATAGACCCTCTATGCTTCCCCAAATTCTACTAAACCCCAGACTTGGATACTCATTGACCCCTTATGCTTCCCCAAATTCTACTAAACCCCAGACTTGGATACTCATTGACCCTCTATGCTTCCCAAAATTCTACTAAACCCCATACTTGGATACTCATAGACCCCTTATGCTTCCCCAAATTCTACTAAACCCCAGACTTGGATACTCATTGACCCTCTATGCTTCCCCAAATTCTACAAAACCCCAGACTTGGATACTCATAGACCCTCTATGCTTCCCCAAATTCTACATAAACCCAGACTTGGATACTCATAGACCCCTTATGCTTCCCCAAAATCTACAAAATTCCAGACCTGGATACTCATAGACCCCCTATGCTTCCCCAAATTCTACTAAACCCCAGACTTGGATACTCATAGACCACCTATGCTTCCCCAAATTCTACAAAAACCCAGACTTGGATACTCATTGACCCTCTATGCTTCCCCAAATTCTACTAAACCCCAGACTTGGATACTCATTGACCCTCTATGCTTCCCCAAATTCTACTAAACCCCATACTTGGATACTCATAGACCCTCTATGCTTCCCCAAATTCCACTAAACCCCAGACTTGGATACTCATTGACCCTCTATGCTTCCCAAAATTCTACTAAACCCCAGACTTGGATACTCATAGACCACTTATGCTTCCCCAAATTCTACAAAACCCCAGACTTGGATACTCATAGACCCCCATGCTTCCCCAAATTCTATTAAATCCCAGACTCGGATACGACATTTTCACTAGTCCGCCATTTTTTTGAAATCTTTTCAATATGGTGAGGTGATGTTCGGCAGCAGCCTCCTATTAAGCGGGCACCTGACTTGAACCAGTCTTCTGATAGATGATCCAGTTCAAGACAAGATTTCTGGCCATGCCATGTTTTAGTGTCTGGATTGTAGGCTTCTCCAGAATTCGGGTAAACAATAACCGGGTTTTTTGTATGGCTGCTGATCACTTTTATGGCTTCATTCACTAATTCCAGTGGTGCACAGTTGATCCCAATTGCAGCTATTTGCCCGTCGTCCCCGAAGGTATTTGCACACACCTCGAGCAAAGTGCCATCACTAATCGCTTTCTCATTTTTCAAGGAAAAGGATAGCCATGCATATGTATAGGGAAATTCATTCAATAAAGAACGTAATACTTTTGCTTCTTGAAGAGAAGGAATGGTTTCAAATGCCAGTATATCAGCACCTGCTTCAATCAATGCTGACATTCTGGGACGATGAAAATCTTTTAAAGCCTCATCCGTAACCCCATAGTTGCCTGTATACTCCGAACCGTCTGCAAGATAGGCGCCATAGGGACCGATTGATGCCGCAACCAATGGCTTTGGTCTAATAGCTTCCATTTCTTCCTTCCAAAAATCATCTCTTGCTTTTCTTGCAATCACCACTGTTTTTTTTATTAATTGCACAGCTTCTTCTTCTTCGATTCCCCGCTTCAAGAAACCATCGATTGTTGCTTGATAGCTGGCCGTAATTGCACAGTCCGCTCCCGCACGGAAATAGTCTGAATGAACCTGATAAATCGCTTCGGGGTTTTCCAGTAATATTCGGGCAGACCAAAGGGGATCGTCTAAATCACAGCCATGCTGCTCGAGTTCTGTAGCAAGTGCCCCATCAAGGATCATGACGGAATAGTCACTTAAAATGGTTTCAATTGGATTGAGTTTCTGCTGCATATCCTTCTCCTCTTTTCTTAATAAAATGTGTTGCATAATAGCTTCCATAGCAAAACAAAATAAATGAAATGCCGCAATAGAGGGCAATTCGCTGTGCAGGATCAAATGCGATTCCAACCAAAGATGCTAAACACAGCACAAAAGATGCAATCGGCACCAGGGGATAGAAAGGTGTCCGGTAAACCAGGTCCTTTATCGAATGTCCTTGTTTTATATATTGTCTGCGAAAGAAAAACTGTGACACGCTAATACTCATCCATACGGCAACCACGGCTAAACCTGAAATGGAGACAAGAACTATATATACTGTATCTGGCGCAATAACACTTGAGAACAAAGCCAGGGTGCCGCCAAGCATACTGAAAATCACTGCATATATAGGCACACCGCGCTTTGACACTCTTGCAAAAATAGGTGATATGGTTTTCTTATCTGAAAGTGACCAGAGCATTCTGGAAGCAGCATACAGGCCTGAGTTTGCTGCAGACAAAATGGCTGTTAAGATCACGAAATTCATGATATCTGCTGCATAAGGAATACCGATTCGTTCAAATACAGAAACAAAGGGGCTTTTTAAAACTCCTGAATCTGATGCAGGCAGCAGTGCAGATAAAACAACAATGGTTCCAACAAAAAAGATAATCAATCTCCATAATGTTGTCCGAATCGCCATTGGAATTGTTTTTTCCGGATTGACTGTTTCTCCAGCTGCAACCCCTATTAATTCCGTTCCCGAATAGGCAAAATTCACAGCAAGCATCGTCATAATAACGGCAAATGCACCATTTGGAAATAATCCTTCATTTGTGAGATTCGTAAAGAACGGAGCTGAATTGGAATCCGTCAGAGGAATAAAACCTACAATTGCTGCTCCACCCAAAAGAATAAAAATCACTATGGCAGCGACTTTAATCGCTGCAAACCAAAATTCAGATTCCGCGAAAAACTTAACCGTCACAGCATTTAATGCAAAGATTATCAACGCAAACACCGCACTCCAAATCCAGACGTTAATAGATGGAAACCACCTCTGCATCAGCAGCCCCGCTGCCGTGAATTCTGAACCTAACGCAACCGTCCAAGTCAGCCAATACAGCCAGGCTACAGTATATCCTGTCCCTGGACCAATATATTTAGCGGCATAGCTATGAAAAGCGCCTGTCTCCGGCATATGGACGGCTAATTCCCCCAAACAAAGCATAACGAGATAAACGACCAGGGCACCCACAAGATACGACAGGATCGTCCCAAACGCTCCTGCCTGTTGAATCGTATAACCCGTGCTTAAGAATAAACCTGTCCCAATTACACCTCCAAGAGATAACATGACTAAATGACGAGATTGCATTTTCCTTTGAAATTGCTGCTTAGCTTCCATTTTTACTCCCCTTTTTTCACATCCAAAAAAATGAAAAACGCACTCTTTAAAAAGAGTGCGTTACTGACAAATAAAAGGCACGCTTATCTATCAGGTCAATTCACCCGCTGGAGTTAGCACAGTATCTTAATAGACCTGCTGCTGAGGTTTCAAAGGGCCAGTCCCTCCACCTCTCTGGATAAGAAATTATTTTTTTACTACAATAGCAATCTATTGAATCAATGTCAAGATTAGTATGAATATTCCGTTCACTTATGTATTCTGACATCTTGTCAAGCCCATCTATAGCACACAGAATTGTTTTCCTATACAATAATTGTAAAAGAAACCTTATAGTGTGGTGAAACTCATGTTTAAACTTCTATTAATTGAAGATGATTTAACCCTGTTTAATGAAATCAAAGAACGATTAAATCAGTGGTCTTATGATGTTTATGGCATTACAGATTTTAATAAAGTCATGCAGGAATTCTCAGCCGTAAAGCCAGATTTGGTCATCATTGATATTCAGCTGCCGAAGTTTGACGGCTTTCATTGGTGCCGGATGATCCGGTCGCATTCGAATGTGCCGATCATTTTTCTCTCCTCGCGGGATCATCCGACTGATATGGTCATGTCTATGCAGCTTGGTGCTGATGATTTTGTTCAAAAGCCCTTTCACTTTGATGTGCTGATTGCTAAAATCCAGGCCATTCTCCGCCGTGTTTATAACTACAATACAGAGCAAGTAAGTCTGAAAACATGGTGCAATGCTGCGGTTGATTATGAGCGAAATACGGTTACGAACGAAACCGGTTCCGTTGAACTGACAAAGAATGAAATGTTCATTCTTAAACTATTGATTGAACAAAAAAACAAAATTGTCAGCAGGGACAAGCTCATGAACAGCCTGTGGGATGATAGACGCTTCATAAGCGATAATACGTTAACAGTGAATGTCAATCGCCTGCGAAAACGGCTGGATGAAATTGGTCTTGGTCAATTTATTGAGACAAAAGTAGGCCAGGGATATCTTGCGGCAGAAGAGGAAATGGTATGATTCTCCGTTTCTTAAAAGAGCGCCGGAGCTGGATTCTGTTCTTTATTATCATTCATTTTTTTATTCTATTTATCGCTTTCATTGACTCAGCCATTCCAGTGCAGTCAGTCCTGTATATTGTTTTTCTTTCCATGATCGCTTTTATTATCTTCTTATCTGTTCGGTACAACAAAGAAACTGCTTTTTATAAAAGTCTGGCAGATCGGGAAAACAACCTTGATATATCAAGCATTCCAGCTCCGGAAAGCCCGTTTGAACAATTGGTTGAAAAGACGCTCAGCGAACAGGCGCAGTCCCTGAAAAAAGATGCTTTGCACAACAGAATTTCGCTTGAACAGGAAAAAGATGAACTGTTATCGTGGATTCATGAAGTGAAGACCCCGCTCACTGCCATGCATTTAATGATCGAACGCATGGAAGACGATGTGATGAAAACTCATTTGACGTATGAGTGGCTGCGGATTCACCTTTTGCTTGACCAGCAGCTGCATCAAAAACGAATTCCGTTTATTGAAAATGATTTATACATTGAAACGGTTGATTTGGAAAGCGTGATTTTCAGTGAAATTAAAACACTTCAGGCATGGTGTATTCAAAAAGGGATTGGTTTTGACATTCAGCTTGATCAAAAGGAAGTCCTTAGTGATGCGAAATGGCTTGCCTTTATTATTAGACAAATCTTAACGAATGCAGTGAAATACAGCGTGGCGTCTGACATTATCATAAAATGCTGGAAGCAGGATGATCAAGTAAGAGTTCAGGTGAAAGACTCCGGCCGGGGCATTGATCCAAAGGACCTGCCCCGCATATTCGATAAAGGCTTCACATCGACCATAAACCATCATGATCATGCTGCTACAGGAATGGGGCTGTATCTGGCTAAAAAAGCAGCTATACCGCTGCTGATTGATATTCACGTACAGTCTATTATCCACACAGAAACAGCATTTACGTTAATTTTCCCAAAAAGAAATGACTTTGCAGCCGTCATTAGCGTGTGACAAGAATGTCACATGCTTTTCTATTTTGTTCGCACAATAAAAGGAAAAGGACCTTTCTTCTTTTTATAATTAAGCTATCGAATTAAGAGGAGGAAGCAAGTATGGCGATATTAGAAGCATCAAAGCTCCATAAAAGCTACGGAAATAAATTGAATAAACAGGAAGTCCTTAAAGGAATTGACCTTACGATACAAGAAGGCGAATTTGTCAGCATTATGGGTGCGTCCGGCTCAGGGAAAACAACGCTGCTGAATGTTCTTTCTTCAATTGATAAAGTGAGCGGCGGGACCATCCAAATTGAACACAAAGAAATGACGGGCATGAAGGAAAAGGAGCTTGCTGAATTCAGAAAGCATCATCTCGGATTTATTTTTCAGGATTATAACCTTCTGGACACACTGACAGTAAAAGAAAATATTCTGCTGCCGCTTTCCATTTCAAAGGTTCCTAAAAAAGAAGCGGATCAGAAATTTCATGCATTAGCAAATGAGCTCGGCATCTACGAGTTAAAAGATAAGTATCCGAATGAAATTTCCGGGGGACAGAAGCAGCGTACTTCTGCAGCACGTGCCTTTATTCATGAGCCAAGCATCATTTTTGCCGATGAACCAACAGGCGCGCTTGATTCTAAATCCGCTGCTGACCTGCTGAATAAGTTGACCGAACTTAATGAAAAAAGAAAAGCTACCATTGTCATGGTCACGCATGATCCTGCTGCGGCAAGCTACTGCAGCAGAGTCATCTTTATAAAAGACGGACAAATCTACACACAATTGAACAAAGGGGAGCAAACAAGACAGGCTTTCTTTAAAGACATCATGAAAACGCAAGGCGTTCTTGGCGGTGTTCAGGATGAACGTTAATCAACTGATCATAAAAAACCTGAAAAAAAATATAAAGAACTACTTTCTCTATATTTTTGCCCTCATTTTCAGCGTTGCGCTTTATTTTGCTTTTGTCACTCTGCAGTATGATCCTTCCATGGACGCGGTAAAGGGTTCTATCAAAGGCGGCGCCGCCATCCGGGCTGCATCTGTCCTGCTGATTGCCATCGTGACGATCTTTTTGCTCTACGCCAATAACATTTTCATTAAACGCCGCAGCAAAGAGATTGGGCTGTTTCAGCTGATCGGCATGACAAAGCATAAGATTTTCCGCATTTTAACGGCAGAAAACTTTCTGCTGTACTTTGGATCTTTAGTCCTTGGTATTTTCACAGGATTTGCGGCATCAAAACTGGTGATGATGATCTTATTCAAAATTACTGGCGTGGATGACGTAGCTAAACTCCACTTTTCCACCCAGGCGTTCATTCAGACACTGATTGTCTTTATCGTCATTTACCTTCTCATCATGCTGATAAACTATCTGTTTATTAAAAGACAGAGCATCCTCTCACTGTTCAGGGTGCTCTCATCAGCAGAAGAGAAAGTAAAAAAGATGTCCTTTTTCGAAATGGCCATTGGCATTTTGGGCATCATTATGATTGCGGCCGGGTATTATATTTCCTCTAAGCTTTTTGGAGGAGACTTTAAATCCATGATAGCTTTATATGGCGCCATGCTGTTTATTCTTGGTTCTGTCATCCTTGGAACCTATCTTTTTTACAAAGGGTCCGTCAGCTTTATTTTCCATCTCATCAGAAAGAAAAAAGATGGCTATTTGAAGGTTGGCGAGGTTCTGTCTCTTTCATCCATCATGTTCCGGATGAAATCAAATGCCCTGCTGCTGACAATCATTACGACCGTCTCGGCACTGGCGATTGGATTGCTGTCCCTGAGCTACATCTCTTATTACTCGGCAGAAAAAACCGCACAAAATCAAGTACCCGCTGACTTTTCCTTTACTGAAAGCGAAGATGCTGCACAGTTTGAAAAATCTCTGGAATCTGCTGGGATAGCGTATGAGGATGAACGAATTGATGTATTCATGGCTGAAGTGGATATCAGCGACATTTTCAGTGCCAAACTTGAAGGAGTGAAATTTGATCCCAGCAAGATGACTCTGCCTGTCATCAGTGAAAAATCCGCAGGGAAAAATCTTTCAAAGGACGAAACGATCTTCACAGGCTACAGCGATCTGCTCCAAAAATTTATGCCGCTTGATGATAATGGAACTGTTACGCTGCTTGGGAAAACAACAAGCATTAAGCAAACGTACTTGGGAATGGAAAAAGATTCTCCCGTGTCCTTTTATTTTACAGCCGGCGGAATGCCGACAGCCATTGTCGATGATTCGGTCTTTAAGCAGCTGAAAAAGGATGTGGATCCTGATGTTCAGCTGCCGACATCTACTTATATTGCAGTTGAAATAGCGGATCAGGGCGAATTAAAAGAAGCCAATACCATTTTCACGTCCTTAAAACTTGGCGAAAACAGCCCAAACGATTCCCAGCTTGAAGTTCTGAACAGCCAGAAGCGCAACATAGGGATGACCATGTTTATTGTCGGCTTCCTTGGGCTGTCATTTTTGGTCACATCCGGATGCATTCTTTACTTTAAACAAATGGGCGAGAGCGAAGAGGAAAAACCGAATTACACCATCTTGCGTAAACTTGGCTTTACACAGGGAGACTTGCTGAAAGGCATACAGGCTAAACAGCTCTTCAGTTTTGGAATTCCTTTAGTGATCGGGTTATTACACAGCTATTTTGCCGTACAATCGGGCTGGTTTTTATTTGGAGCTGAGGTTTGGACTCCGATGATTATTGTTATGGTGTTATACACTGGATTGTATTCGATTTTCGGGGTGCTTTCTGTGCTTTATTATAAGAAGGTGATTAAAGAAGCTTTGTAAAATGCAAAAAAGGCTCCAGCTGCGGCTGGAGCCTTTTTCTTATGACCTGAAGCAACGGTACCTACCTTTTCGGCAAGTCCAATGCTTGATAGGCAAGCTGATATTTCCCGCCTTCAGCAACTTCTGCATGGTACAGGGCTTTGAGGGCAAAGTTTTTCTCAAGGCTATGTTCCTTCATCAGTCCATTCAGTTTAAATTGCAATTCCTGATTTTCTTTAATCAGCTGTTTCATCTGTGATTTTAGGTACTTCATATGAAAGTTAACTCCTTTCAGGTATCAAATTTATCTGCCGATAGCAGTTTAATTCTTTAAAAATGCATCAATAAAAATGTCAAAAGTTCAGGAGTGCAAGGCACCTTCGTTTCTATATCATTATTTATTCCTGCGATATAAATCCCGGCTCTTGAAACCCTTCCCAAGAATCATTTTCATTTCATCGCGCCGTTTTGCTCTTGTTCCCTCTTGTTTAGCGCTATACACATAACGGGCCCAATCCTTACGATATCCTTGGGTGAGTGATTGATAGAAAGCAAGTAAATCTGGAGTATCCTGCAAATCTTTCTCTACATCGGATATAAATTCGATATAATCATCCACACATTGACTTGCTTTTGCAGATGTGTGATTTTTGCTTTTAGAGTCTTCTTTTAGACCAACAACCGTAAAGACATCATCCAATCCGACCATACGGGCAAATTTTATACTGCTTGTCCCAACATAGCCATTTTCATCTGCCCCTAACCCAGCTAATAGATCATCTCGATGGATATAGTCAGGATATACTTTATTTCCCTTTTTAGGATAAGCCAAAAAGAGATAGCCGTTTTTATTTAAATGATTTTCATCGATAACCTTTTTTACAAGGTTCTTTAGAGAGTTCATATCTAATACAAATGCAAAAATAAGGTCATAAGCATGATCAGCTAATTCTGTATCATAATCCGTCAGTTCTGCTAAATAATCTGCTCCATTTGGTAAGTGCAGAACAGCTGTCTCTTTATATTTTAGTAAGTTTAACTTTTCTGTGATTGATTTAGCCATCGTTATCTCCCGTTTCATTTATGCTTATATGCTTAGATTTTTTTGTTTAAGAAAAAATTCCGGATGCTTTATATATGATAAGGCTCACCGAAGCCTCCCTAACTTCTTAAACTTTTTCATTAAATACTTTTGTTTCTGCCAAGCGTCTGCGCTGTTGAAGATATATGTTTTGGAAAAGCTTATAGGATTGTCCGCTAGTGACACGCAATAAGATGCCCATGCTGTCATATGCTGCCGGAAGCATCTATTGAATACCTCGAGCAAAACGGCAGCAGAAGCCCCTGGGGAAGCGCCGAGCAAGGCAGCAACTGCACTTCTCAAAAACCTTCTTCCCTTTCGGTGCTAACTCTTTCAATAAGGATGCCAAAGTCGCACTCATCACTCCGGCACCAATTAAAGATCACGTCTGTTTTGTTTATAAGCTGCTCATATTACCCATCATTATCCCCTAAATTTGCAAAAACGTGCAGTGCTTCAGTGTCACAAAAAGCAGGCGCCATCTTGGAACATACACTTTTTCTTTTTATTTATAACTTTATCACAGTCTTTTAGAAATAGATGAAATATTACTATTATCGAATCATGTAAAAAAGTGAGAGGTTCGTTCCAGAGACCTTTATCATTCATCCATAAAGCTTGCTCATCCTATATTAATAACTTTTATCTCATGCTTTCTTAAAAAGTCTATGCTTCATCTATATCAAATTCATTCGCTATATGCATTATAGAGCGGATGCTAGAATCAACCACAGTGTTGATCGAATTGGTATTACTAATTCCTCTGGATTATTAAATATCTTTGAAAAAAACAAAATAAGAAGTGAACGGCATCTGACATACTGCCCCATATTTATGAGCATGAGTTTATTAAAACGAAGTATTAAGAAGAGATTAGTGAAGAATTGCATATTAACTTTGCCGAACAAAGAATTTCCATTTTTCCCTCCAACTTTTTTATGAATGCAGCCGGGAGAACTTGAAGTTCGGCCTATACCTTATCATTTAACAAAAAAAAGACTCATTCGTAAATGAGTCCTTCCTTAAAAGGTGGTAAGCGATTAAATGACAGCGGCCACTCTGTTTTCCCGTATCTTTGACAGGTTCTCTCTTCCAACCGAAATATATTCAACTTCCAGATTGTATAGATCCTCATTTGTATAACAATTGCGTCCGTCGAAAATGATTGGCTCGTTCATGAACAGAGTGGAAAGGATGAGCGTTTTCTCTACGATTTCTTTCCACTCTGTCAAAATGAACACAACATCTGCTTGTTTTATCGCTTCCTCGATTTGATCGGCATACAGCACTTCCTCAGGCAGAACTTTTTTTGCATTATCCGCAGCGATTGGATCATATCCGATCACTTCTGCTCCTTCTTCTACGAGTTCGTGGGCAACCGAGATGCTGGCTGCTTCCCTCATATCATCTGTATCAGGTTTGAAAGCAAGTCCCAATAGAGCGACTTTCATTCCTCTCAGTGTTCCGAAGCGCTCTTTTGCTTTTCTCACAAGAAGAGTCTTTTGATTTTCATTAATTGTAATGACAGACTTCAATAAATGGAAATCATGATTGCAGTCCTCGGAGATTTTCACAAGTGCCTGTGTATCTTTAGGAAAGCAAGATCCTCCGTACCCAATCCCAGCATTCAGGAATTTGTTTCCGATTCTTGAGTCCATGCCGATTCCTTTGGCGACCTCTTCGATATGGGCATTTGTTTTTTCAGAAAGATTGGCAATTTCATTTATGAATGAAATCTTTGTTGCCAGGAAAGCATTAGAAGCATATTTGATCATTTCTGCACTGTGAAGGCTTGTTCGCAAGATAGGCAGTCCAAATGGCTTGTTGATTTCTTCCACAATGTCCCCTGCTTCTTGATTGTCTGTTCCGATTACGATGCGGTCTCCATTAAAAGAATCATGGATGGCCGAACCTTCACGCAAGAACTCAGGATTGGATACAACTTCTGCACAGACGTTGTCTTGAAGATTGGACATCACTAATTGACGTACTTTCGCATTTGTACCGATCGGCACTGTACTCTTCGTCACTACCACCACATTTCTTGTGATGTTCTCTCCGATGTTGCGGGCAGCGTTGAACACATAGGTCAGATCTGCTGCACCGTCTTCACTTTGCGGGGTGCCTACAGCAATATAGATTACTTCTTGGTCTTTAAGACCGATGATGGAATTGTTTGTAAATTCAAGGCGGCCAGCCGCGCGGTTCTTCTCCATTAGCTCTTCTAATCCTGGTTCATAGATAGGAGAAATTCCTTTTTTAAGCTGGTCAACCTTCTCTAGATTGGTATCAATACATGTTACCTCATGTCCGATTTCTGCAAGGCAAACTCCCGTCACAAGGCCAACATAACCCGTTCCAATAATAGCAATTTTCATCGTTTTTCCTCCTCAAAAAGATCGCTATTTCTTCAATTATCCTCAAGTAAACCATTGATATGTTAAGAGCTGGAGACGAGTTCTTTTTCTTCCATAAGCTCTTTAAGATAATCTCTCACATTCTCACTCAAGTCCGGACGGTGCAGGGAGAAATCTATCGTTGCTTTGATAAATCCGAATTTATCCCCCACATCATACCTTTTTCCAGAGAACTTATACGCCAGGACATTTTGTGTTTCGTTTAAAATTTTGATCGCATCTGTCAGTTGAATTTCATTACCGGATCCCGGCGGCAGCATTTCTAAAATCGGCAAGATATCTGGTGTCAGCACATAGCGTCCCATAATGGCATAATTGGATGGTGCACATTCAGTCTCCGGTTTTTCGACAACGGTTGAAATGGCGACAAGTTGTTCATCAAGCATGTTTTCGAGGGGGGCGACGATTCCATACTTGGATACATCCTCTGCTGGAACCTCCTGTACGCCTAATACGGATGACTGATAGATATTAAAGACATCAAGCAGCTGCTTTAAGCAAGGCGTTTCAGACTGGACAATGTCGTCTCCAAGCAAAACAGCAAATGGCTCGTTGCCAATAAAACGGCTCGCACAGCCAATCGCATGACCAAGGCCTTTTGGTTCTTTTTGACGAACATAATGGATGTTCGCTAAGTTAGAAATGTCTTGAATTTCTTCCAATCTATTGAATTTTTCTTTTTTAAAGAGAGTTTCTTCTAATTCATAGGATTTGTCAAAATGATCTTCAATCGCGCGTTTTCCTCTGCCGCTGATAATGAGAATATCTTCAATGCCAGATTTGACAGCTTCCTCTACGATATATTGAATGGTTGGCTTATCTACAATAGGCAGCATTTCCTTAGGTTGAGCTTTTGTAGCCGGCAAAAATCTTGTACCTAAACCAGCTGCAGGAATGATAGCTTTACGAACTCTCATTTTAAACATCTCCTTAGAAATTCGTATTTTACGTTACGCTCTGCTTAGCCGCGAGTGCCCCAAGAAGTTGAGCGAAGTGTCAACAGTGCCCAGAAACGCATTGGGCATAGGATTACAAGGAATAGAATTCCATATATCGGCGCAAGCAGGAAGGTGAATGGCCGCTTGTAAGCGTAGAAAACATTTCTCGCATAAGCAGATATCACCACGTATGCCAAGTAATAAACGAGCATAATTAGTCCCATCGTAGTCGAAGTATAATAAATCGCAAAAATCAGCGATACTCCAAAGGCCAGCCACAAGAACAATTCGAGCATTACCCACACAAACACATTCGGTTTTTGCAATCCGATCTTCAAGGCGATCAAGCTTTCTCTGAAAAAGGATTTGTTCCAGCGATTTTGCTGCTTAATCAGGGTTTTAAGGCTTGTCGGTGCATCTGTGATGCATCGGGCCGTTGATTGATATAACGTCTTTCCTTCCCGGATCGCATAATTCGTTAAACAGCGGTCGTCTCCAAGCTGCACTTGTTGTCCCAGGAATGTCTGACTTCCATAATGATCTAAATTTTTCATGACGACTTCGCGCCGGTAAGCACTAAGCGGTCCACTGCAAACCAATACATTGTTCGTAACGGAATGCGCTGCACGCTCGACACGGAATGCATTATCATAACGCATGTCAATCAGGCGAGTCAGAACATTGTCCGTACGGTTTCTGATGTTTACATGTCCCGTCGTTGCCATTACTTCATTGTCATTCAGAGGTTTTAACAACTCTCTAACCGCATTCGGGAATACTGTACAATCTGAATCGACTGTAATGAATATATCTCCGGTAGCTCTTTCAAATGCCCAGATTTGAGCATGACGCTTCCCCTGATTTTGCGGCAGACGGTGCACGATAAGATTCGGCATTTGGAAGGAAGGGTTATCCTTTTTGATTTCCGATAACGTCGCTCCAACTCCAGCTTTTAAATTATCTTGTAATTTCAGAACAGCGTGATAGGCGGAAACATCTTTACTTCCATCATCAATGACAAAAATTTCGTGAACCGGATAGTCCTGCTTCAATATACTTTCGATTGTTCCCAATACTGCGTGAGGCTCTTCATTATAAGAAGGAATGATGACAGAGACTTTCAGATCAGGCGGGTCTTCCATGATTTCCTGGTATTTAAAAGATAAAAGCATTTTTCCTAATAGGTAACTGATCATGACGGCACCGTAAATTCCTATTGTTAAGTTCAGCTTATCTGAAGCTGTCCAGTTCACATAGAAAAGGGCTGAGACCGTCAGCAGAAACAGCGTAATAACAAATGTTTTCTCCCTCATAGAAAGTTTCTTCTGAGTTTGAAGGGATACTGCTGCCATTCCACCTGAAAGATCTTGTTCCATTTTGGCCATTCGAATTCTCCTCTCTCATCGTAAATTTAATTCATAGCTGGCTGGCTATACTCTCCCCGATTCTGATTTTTTGACGATTAGTTCACATACCGAGTTTATGAAAGGCTTCTAAGTCTTGCAATCTATCTTTATTCCCTGTGACTATCCTCACTTTTTTTTGATTGAATTGAAAGCATCCCTTTTGTAATAGCATTGGAAACGGTGTCAAGTTAGTTGTTATAATTCTTTTACTATGTAATATGATTGAAATATTTCCCACTAATCCGATCTAATAAGTATTCGCTTCCGTCATGAAAGACCTTTAGAGGTCAGACGTTTGTCCCCTTCTTTACAATCAAAAAATTTTTGTAATATTTCAGAAAAGAATAGAGTTGAATTTTTTTCTATTTTTTTCATTTCGTGTTTTTTCTACATTTTTGAGAGATTTTTTGACAAAATTATTTAAAAAATGAGACATGAGGGCTAACCCTCGTTTGATAAATACGCTTTCAATTCTAGTTTCTTCCAAAATACATGTGATAGATATCCCTTTTTATGATTTCCCTGCTGCTTGCCGGCAAATTTATATGTAAATACGGGACAATTTCTTTGTGAAAAAAGGTTCATACTTTTCCATCATTTTCTTTGACGTCTGTTGCAGGGTCCCTATTTGAGTGCTATATATGGGGAGAGTTGTTCCCTGAAAGGAGCCTTTCTATGATAGAGGTGAAAAATTTATCGAAAAAATATCCTAATGGAGAACATCAGGATTACGCATTGAAGAACGTTCAATTCGAAGTAAATAAGGGAGAATTGGTCGGGATCTTCGGAAAATCAGGAAGCGGGAAATCTACCTTGTTGCATATTCTTTCCGGCATAGAGGCTCCGACATCCGGAACCGTGAAAATAGATGGAAAGGATATCGCCGGATTTTCAAACAGAGCCCTGACAAAATGGAGAGGAACAAATGTTGGGATCGTGTTTCAATCCTTTCATCTTATTCCAACCCTGACCCTGGTTGAAAATGTGATGCTTCCGATGGAGTTTTCCAAAAATCGAAAACGAAAGAGGCAGCGTGCACTGGACCTTTTAGAGCAAACCGGATTATTCATGAAAGCAAATCAGTTTCCGGAATCTGTTTCAGGCGGGGAAAGACAGCGAACGGCTATCGCCAGGGCACTTGCCAATGATCCTCCGGTAATTGCCGCAGATGAACCTACGGGTAATCTGGATTCTCAAACATCCGGAGAGATTTTTAACCTCTTTCAGGTACTTGCCGAGACCGGTAAAACAGTACTGTTTGTCACACACGATCTCGATTTTTATGGGAAGGTCTCAAGAAGACTCCAAGTTCAAGATGGATCCGTATATGAAGTCCATAAAACGGAGTGATTGAATGCCTATATATTTGAGACTTGCCATGAGAAGCTTCTTTCATCAAAAAACAAAAGCATTATTAATGATAGGTTCTTTTCTTTTTTGCTTGGTTTCAGTTGGAACACTGGTGAACTCGAAATATTTGTTTCAGCAGCTGCTGCAGACCAGCCAGCAAAAATCAGCCATTGCGGATATAACCTATTACACTGGTCATTTTAATAAGGAAATTGATTTTGTCTCTTCTATGAAAGGAGTCAAACACGCTGAAGCAAAGACACAGATAAGAAGCCGTGCAAAGCTGGATGAAAACTATATAAATCTTCAATTACTGGTAAAACCAAATTCGCTTTATGAGATTAATAAAATTCAGCTCATAAAGGGTTCTTCTTTAGCGGATAAAGGCATTTGGATCGAAACATCCACTTCCGGGGACACGGGTTTCAACTTGGGTGAAAAAATGAAAATCATCCTTCCTGATCATCAAAAAGGAACTTCTCTTTCTATGACCGGTATTGTTCAAGATCCATCAAGAATTCCGACGAAATACAGCGGAATCGGATATGGCTATATTTCGGAAGCAACGGCGAAGGAATTGAATATCCCTCTTTCGAAGAACATGATCCACATGACATTGAAAGACGGTTATAACGGGAAGGATGTTGTTCAGAAAGTACAAAAACGTCTCGAAGATAACGGCATCACTGTCTACAGAAGTGAAACCTCTTCTGAAACGTTTTTCATTAGAGAAACAATGGTTAACTCGTTATTGAATCTCTTTATTTTACTGGGTATTTTTGCATTCGTTCTTGGATTCATCTTAATCGTACATCTTTTCTATCGCATACTATCCGAGGATATCTATTCACTGAGCATTCAAAAAGTTGTTGGAGCAAAAGATTCGCATCTTTGGAAGCAATACGTTTTATTGATCATCGTGATCGGAACGCTGTTAAGTATGATGTCAATTCCGATTATAAGCCTTGTTTCACGGTATTTCGTTTCCTACTTGGGAGAAGAGTTGAATTTCGGGGGCAGATTTTCACAATGGATATCACCAAGGCTTGCGATAGCGATGTTCATCCTATCATTCAGCCTGCCTTATTTAGGTGCGATTGTACCTGTCAGAAGCTTGATATCATCCCCAATAGCGGAAGGATTGAAAAGGTCTGGACAGTTGAACATGAAAAAAGCGGGAAAAAGCCGCAGACGTTTTTTTCACCTATCTCTGCTGTCCTTTCGAAACACTTTATCAAAAAAATCCCAATCACTCATGAACATCTTCATGCTCTCCTTTGGAGGAGCGGTCATTATTGCGTGCTTCTCGCTGCATCAGTCCCTTCAGCATTTAATGAATGATATGGATGATTTTTGGCAGCATGATGTTGAATGGTCTGTAAACAGCCCGCTTCCAAAAGAAGAAATCACCTCTCTTGCCGGAGAGATCAACGGGGTACGCAAAGTGGAAGGATGGACGAAAAGAAATACAGAAGTCATGGATCCTTCTTCCTCTGATCCTATAAATTCATTACTATACTCCCTGCCGGCAACGTCAGAATTCATAAATCCAGATCCAGTAACAGGCAGGTGGCTGAAACCGTCACATCCTGATGAAATCGTGATCAACACAGAGCTGGAAGAAAAAATTGGACCTCTTTCACCTGGGGACACCATCCGTTTGCGGATTGGACAAGAAAACAAGGAATGGAGGGTTGCCGGTATTATTAAAGGCTCCCTTACAGGCCCATCTGTTTACATGGATCAGAAATCCTATCAGGGGTGGCTGGGCCAGCAATCCATTAATCGTCTGCTGGTGGAAAAACAAAGGAATCAAGGAGTTCAATCTCTTCTGAATGAAGGAGAAAATGAATTATCTTCTGCAGGAATATTTGTGGAAGGGTCCGAAACGGTTGTGGAAATGAATTCCCGTCCGAAAGAAATGATCGGACTCGTCATCATGACGATCGTATGCATTGGATTGCTGTTTTCTATCGTTGGGATTGCCAATCTCATGATTGCTGTCAGCATAAATATTTACGAGAGAACAAAAGAAATAGGGATCATGAGAAGCCTTGGAGGCTCAAATGCAAAGATATATGGCTTATTCATTGGGGAAAGCACCATCGTAGCATTGCTGGGCTGGGGGTTAGCGTGTGTCATTGCCTATCCCCTTAACTGGCTGCTCGCATGGAAAATCGGAGATTCCTTACTGCAATTCCCTTTACAGCCGCACCTCTCAAAGGAAGGTAGTTTAATTTGGCTATGCGTCAGTATCCTGATCGGATTTGCAGCAAGCATCGTCCCTGTTAGGAAGACTCTCAAAAAGAATATAAACGAAATACTGTAACCATTATTTCCTTGGGGGATTGATTCATGAAACACGTGCTAGTTCTGCCGCTCTTTCAAATGGAATCGGGTCACCACCGGACGGCTGATGCATTAATAGAAGCCTTTCATAAACAGGACCCTGACATCCAATGTGAAAAAGTGGATTTTCTTAGTTATGCGAACACATCACTGGAAAAGTTCACATCAAACCTTTACTTAAAATGGATAACGAAGTGGCCATCTGCCTACAGCTGGATGTACTCTTCTTTCTTCCAAAGAAATAAAACCTTTTTGCATTCTCTTTACGAGACCCTTTTTTTAGAGAAGATGGAGCAGCTTCTGCAAGAGCAGCAGCCGGATGTCATCGTTTGCACCCATAGCTTCTCCTCTTTTTTAGTAGATAAGCTGAAAGGCTATGGGGTTACTAAAGCACCTGTCATCAATATATATACAGATTTTTTTGTGAATGGTGTTTGGGGAAAGCAGCACGTTAATATGCATATTGTGCCTACAGCCGCTATGAAGCAAAAGCTGATATACGAAGGTGCAGATCCCCAATCTGTCAAGATTTCAGGGATATTGACGAATGATGCGTATAAAAGGCGTAAGCCAATGAAGAAGGACAGCAAGCTTCATGTCCTCGTCAGCGGCGGAAGTCTGGGATTGGGGGATTCATTGCAGTCCATAGTCTCGAAGTCTTCCAACCATGTTGAGTATAAAATCCTTTGCGGTCATAATATGGAACTATTTGATCATGTTCAGACCATGAAGAATCCAAATATTACAGGAATGTCGTACATCACAGAACCAGAACAAATGAACCACCTATATAACTGGGCAGATGCCCTGATTACAAAGCCAGGCGGAATAACGGTTGGCGAAGCAATCAAAAAAATGCTTCCGATCTTTGTTCATTCTGTGCTGCCGGGTCAAGAGGAAAAGAATATGAGGTATTTGGAAGGAGAAGGATTAGTCTTTAGATTGGATCCAAACCGTCCAGTCGAACATCAAGTGCAGACTGTCATGAATGATGAAAGCACCCAATTCTTTATGAAAAAATCAAGATATGAATTTTTAAGAAACATCGATGTTTCATCCTGTAAGGAACTCGCAAGCTTATTGACCGAAGCATATTTACAGGAAAATCAAAATGAACAGCTTCAATTTATTGATGATTTATTTTCGAAGTTATATAAAAGCCTTTAGTTTATCGCTTCTTAAACAGGTGATAGTAAATAAAACAACAGCCGATTAACATGATGCCGCTATAAATAATGTGGTAAACGTCCCGAAAGAATTCAAAAAAAATAGTCATAATAATTTCTCGCTTTTCATCATAATGTTTTCCTTTTATTACTTGTATGAAACCAGTTCTGTATACATGCATTATCTTACATTAACCGGATCTATCAATCTATGGTAAAAGACTCATTTGTCCTTACAAATCTGTTATCGGTATAAAATCACTGTTTATTTTCATTTTTGTTCATCAGCCCGGATTTCCAACATGTAGGAGGGAAAATAACATGACATCTAAAACAGGAGAACAAAAATCACCCGCACAAAATAAATACATTTTTGAAATTCACTTCTTGCGCGCCTTTGCCTGTTTACTGGTGGTAGGCGTTCACGTATCTGCAACAAACTATGGAATGAACGAAGAGACATGGAACTGGTTTACGTATTTCATGAATCAATATGGCCGTTTCGGTACAACCATTTTTGCCGTCATCAGCGGGTTCCTGCTCTTTTATCAAGTAAAAAGAAAAGGATTTGAATTGGGACGATTCCTGCAGTCGAGATTTTTAAAGATCGTACTCCCTTTTCTGATTTGGAGTGCAGCTTACCGCTGTCTTCTCTATTATTACGATATGCAGACACTCGGAGACCCTGTGGACGAGATAACTAAAATTCTTATGGGAGACTCATTTTATCATTTATATTTCGTAGCAATAGTTGTTCAGTTCTATCTTATTTTTCCATTCTTGCAGAAGATTTTCCGGACACAGACATTAGTATTGGTATTCACGGTCATTGCGCTCATCATCAGCTATAACTTATACAGCTTTAACCCTGGAATCGAAGGAAAGCTTGGTGAATTCCTTACGTGCAAATCCTTTATGCCCATCTGGATTTTTTATTTTGCCTTTGGCGGATTTATGGCGTACTTCTGGGATGAGATCGTCGGTTTCGCGACGAAACGCCCTTGGAAAATGCTTGCTGTGATCCTTCTGGTTTCAGCTGGTGCAGTGTATGAGTATCAAACAATTGGATACGTATCAAATCGAAGATTGACGAATCTATTTAACATTCCAGCCCTAAGCATTGCGATTATCGGAATTTACCCGCTGCTGGCCAAACTCAGCCTCGTGAAAAAGACGTTAACCGTCATCGGTCAATATTCCATGGGAATTTATTTGGTTCATCCAATGATTCTTTATTTATTTGCCCGCCATCTTCCGGAAACTTACTGGCAGCTAGAATATGTTCCTCTGATGTTCATTGCCGTAATGGTGATTGCATCGGTATTTATTCGTATTCTTCAATTCATCCCGCTCAGCGGATTCATTATTCCTGTTCCAAAAATCAAGAATAATAAAAAGCAGCCATCCGTACAGCGGGAGCAAAAAGCATCGGCGTAAGATTGATAAGGAAGCAGTCACCTTGACTGCTTTCTTTTTTGACATATTGGCCTTAGGGTCTATGCTTTAATAGGTTAATAGGTAAAAATTATTAAAAAAACCTTTCTTTTTTGTGTAAAAGTTCAATACCTGTCCGATACTTTTGAGGATAGAGTTTTTATTTTATACAGAAAGAAAGGAAAGTTTCATGAGCAAAAGTAAAGGACTGATTGTTGCTGCCATGATTTTACTGTGTGTTTGTGCTGGATGGGCGTCAGGATTTGTTAATGCAGAAAATGGTTTGATAAATGTTAAAGACTATGGAGCTGTCGGTGATGGGAACACAAATGACACAGCAGCCATCAAAAAAGCTCTCTATTACGGAAAGAATAAAACTGTTTATTTTCCAGAGGGTACCTATCTCATCACCGATACGCTGACGGTAAAAGAAAACACAGAAGTGTATGGAACAGATGCTGTCATCAAGGCGAACGGAGCCGGTGATACGATGTTTAGAATCTATGGCGACAATATTACTATCCATGACTTGACGATAGATGGCAATCTTACGTTTTTGCGAGGCATGACTGTGATGAATGGCACCGGGAATCTGAAGGTAACAGATGTCCTTCTTACCCATTTCAGTCAGCCTGATCATTCCAAAATGTCTACTTCTACACCGATCGCCATTCGTATAGAAGGGGGAGTTCAGGATGCGCTGTTCGATCACCTCACCATCAAACATGTCTATGCCAAAAATATGACATCAAACGTCGGCTGGAACCATAAAGTAGCGCGCGGTATTCTAATCAGTCCTGCCTTATCTTCTCAACCGGCGAGCAAGAACATTACAATCCAGCATTCGCTGATATCAGAAATCGGGCCAAAGGACGATGGAGACGGCATCGTTGTCCAAGGATTTCAAAATGACGTACAAGTTACGATTAAGCATAATACATTTGAAAAAAATCATAAACGAGCTATTAAAATCCAATCACCGGGAGCGGTCATTGCTAACAATCATATACGCAATAGCTTCCATCAGAATAATTTCTATGACACGTATAAAGAAACAAACGAGTATGATATGTGGTCTGCCATTTCGGTCTACAGCGATAATGTCGAAATCACTGAAAATACGATCGGCGGTATTGGCAGGTATTCTGCAGCCATTGACATCGCCGGCGGAAACCATATTAAAGTCATCAATAATTCTGTAGCCAGCCGTGAATCTTCACAATCCACAGATCTGATCCGGATCAACAAAGGTTATGATGGCACAAATCAATTCTCCAACATTTCCATCAAGGATAATTCTTTGAAAAATGGCCGCTATGGAATTAACGTTGCAGCTGAAGTAAAACAGCTTACGCTTTCTGGAAATACCTATAACAATGTGGATCGATTAACAAGCAATGGGATTCAGGCGAGATAAAATGAAGAGAATAGCTTCCTCAGAGAAGCTATTTTTTTGTTAACGAAACATTACCTTTTTTACTCTCGCTTGTCACAAATTTTGTTGAATTGTAACGTCCAACCTGTTATTTTACATCCCCATATCATTTTGGATTTGAGCCATCATGGGGACCCATCTATATGTTATGTTAGAAAGGAATTTTTTTATTATTTATACAAACAACAGGATGACAGGTGAGACGATTGTACATATCAAAGAAGACAACGCTGATATCACTGACGATCATACTGATCTCGGTCATCATTATGGTCTTAACGCTGGATCATGAAGGGGAAAAGCCTCAAAGGGAAGACTACCTGCCACAACTTAAAAAACGGTATTGGACCTATTTAACGGACTCCGGCAGCGATATCGACACCTCTTCCCTGCAAAAAAAACTGAACAGTGAAGGCAAATTCTCGGATATTGCTTATTCAGATAAAGCTGAGAATCCAAGGGAAACCGTCAGTCACCTAGAACGATTGGAGACCATGGCAAAAGCCTATCATTCTAAAAATCACGCAAGCTATCATGATAAAAAACTGAAAAATGAAATCCTGGCAGGACTGGAGTACTGGAATCAGCACCCTGTGCAAGCTGAAAATTGGTGGTGGAACAGACTAAGGATTCCTATGATCTTAAGTAATATCCTGTTTCTAATGGATCAGGAACTCCCAAAATACACCGAGGAAGCTTCCATAAAACTGCTGCAGGAATATACTGAATCCAAATCCCCTCCTTTAAACGGGGTGAACTTGATAGAAGCTGAAAAAGTTAACTTTATTACCGCTTTACTGCAAGAAGATTCCGGGATGATCAATCAAGCCGTCTCTGCAATTAAAGAATCATTAAAGGTAAGCAGTATCGGCATTCAGCCTGATATGACCTTTCATCAGCATGAACAATCTGTTCAGACCGGTACATATGGGATTCGCTATTCATTAGAGACGGCCAGTATGTTTACCTTCGTACACGGAACACCGTACTCTTTTTCCAATGAAGACTATCAATTGTTATCTCACTTTATCCTGGATGGAATTCAATGGTTTATTGCCGGTGACACCATTGACTACAGCTCATTAGGAAGAGGGATTACAAGAAAGAATAATCAGCTGCAAGATGTGATATCCATTGCCAGGATGATGGAACAGCTCCCAACCAGCCGGAAAGATGATTTCGAACGCATGATCGGGCGCTTGGAAGGAAAGCGTCCCCCGTTTGTTGGCAATAAAGCTTATGACACATCAGGACTGATGGTTCATCATCAAAAGGATTACTATAGCTCGGTTCGAATCTTGCCAGAGGAAATGAACTCCAGTGAACCTTATTACAACGGAGAAGGAATCAATAATCGTCATATGGCGGACGGAGCCAATCTCTTCTATTTGAAAGGCAACGGGTATGCAGGAATCTTCCCGGTATGGGATTGGCGCAAAATCCCTGGAACAACCGTTGTCCATAATGATGAAAAGAAAGAACCGCTTTCAGGCGAAAACAATGAAACGCTTATGTTCAGTGATGGCAAAAATGGGATCTCTGCAATGAATATGAATTACAAAGAACTATCAGCAAAGAAATCATGGTTCTTTTTCGGTGACACCATCGCAGCACTTGGAGCCGATATACAATCCAATAGCAGCGATCCGATCGTCACGACCATCGACCAGCGGATTTGGAATCAGCCTGTAGAAACGTCGGAAACATCCAGCTTGGCAGATTCCACTCACCAAACGATTGACAAACCCAGCTGGGTGTATCACGACGGCATCGGCTACCTGTTTCCCGGAAAAAACGACCGCATCCACCTGATGCTTAACAAACGGGAAGCCAGCTGGAAAAAAATCAATCAACGTTATGATGGAGAATCCCCTGTACAAAAAAAGGTACTGGGCTTATGGATCAATCACGGATCCAAACCGGAGCATAATCGCTATCAATATATCGTTCTGCCCGGTGCCTCTAAAGAGGAATTCAATACTATAAAAAACGATTCCCCCATTCATATCATTAGCAATAACGCCAATGTCCAGGCAGTCGAAAACACCGAGCTCCAATTAACTGAGGCAGTATTCTGGAATGCTGATACGTTCAAAACGCCTTATGGTGTAAAAATCAGCATGAACCAGCCTGCTGCCCTCCAGCTTAAACGGGATGGAAATGAATGGATCATCAAAGCAAAAGCGGCGAATGATTCTAAAAAAGAGCTTAAGTTAATCGTTAAAAAGGAAATAGACAACAGGGAGAGAACCCTGATCGATTGTGAAGATAAGGAAGGAATCATCAATGGAAAATATGAAGCATTCTAATAATAAACCTGTATGGAATTGATCATGTTATGGAACTAAATATGAGACTTCCACATCCATTATGCGAATGATTGCTTTTTTATAATAGTTGGACAATCCGTAAAGGAAGTTACTTTAAAATGAATAAATCTCTTAGAATTACAAGTTAAAACCAGTTCAGCTATTGAACTGGTTCTTTTCTATTTTTTGACTTGATCCTTAAAAATTCTATCCTTACTTTATGATACGGCTCTGCTTACTTTATTAGATGGTAAACTAAGGACAGAAGAAAACCAGAAGGTTATCTCCTTTACATCCTTCCGGTTCTCATCCATTTGTATTTCCTTTATTAATGACCTAACAAGTAGCTTTCTTTCCTCATCAGTAACTATCGCAAAAAATTTATTGAAATTTTTAAGGGTATATATTATTTCATCCTTGTTTATTGAAGATTCATTTCTATTGATCTCGCTTTCTAATTTCCTTATACTCCTCTCTAATTTTTCAATTTCCTTTTCTAAATCACTCATTAAACGATTGTAAGTGCTACTTACTAAATTACCTTCGAAATAGTCATTGTCTAACTTTGAGCGCTTATCATATGACTTTTTTAGTTGTCTTTTGATGAACTTTAAATCGGCTTTAATTCCCTCATTTAATTCGTTATTATCACTATTAAGTTCATCTAACAAATCATTAAAAATATCATCATTATTCACTAAAAATGATATTTCATTTAACACTTTTTGTTCAACCTCTTCCTTCTTTATTAAATTCGTTCCGCATACTGCTTTCCCCTTACTATGGTAAGCCTGGCACATATAATAAAGATGATAGTCATCACTATTTTTCTTTTTAGATTTACTCATTACGGTGCCAGCACCACATTTAGGACACTTTAATAAACCTGTTAAAAAGAAGTTACCATTAAAATTCCTATTAGAGGTAAATGATTTCTTTTGGAACTCGTTTATCTCCTGTACCTTTTCCCATAATTCTTGCTCTATGATAGGCTCATGAACACCGTCAACAATTATAGGTTCTGTTTTTCCGGACCTTCTCTTGGTACTCCAATCTTGATGCTTTTTCCACATCATCTTACCTATATATATATGGTTATTTACAATAAGTTTAATTGCTGGAATGCTAAAATTTTTACCTTTCTTGGTCTTTATACCTCTACTATTTAATGTATTCGCTATAAATTTATAGCCTTTTCCATCCGCCCTTAGTTTAAATATTTCCCTCACAATCGCACTCTCTTGCTCATTAATGATTAACTGCTTATCGACTGAATCATAGCCTAGGATTGAACCACCATTCCAGTAACCCTTTTCAGCTCTTTTTTGCATACCCGCATTAACTCGGTCTATAATGGTTGCTCTTTCGTAACGTGCAAATGTACTAAGTAAAGAGATAAACATATGTCCTGTTGGTGAGGATGAATCCATGTCTATAGAGGTAATGATTAATTTCTTGTTTCTTGGTGTTAATTCATTATCTATCAGTGATACCACATCTGTATTATTGCGAGAGAGTCGGTCAACTTTCCATACTAAGATTATATCTACCCTATCGTTCATTAGATCATTAAACAATCTTTGGATTTCAGGTCTGTCAAAATTCTTCCCAGAATAACCTCCATCGCTATATACATCGTATATTTCATATCCCTTTTTTTCAGCAAATTCTTTTAACATACTCTCTTGTGCTTCAAGGGAATGTCCTTGTATTTGTTCCTCTGTTGAGACCCTTATATAAATTGCTGCTCTTTCTCTTTTTTCCATTGTCATATACCTCCTAGCAGGAAGATTTAATATCGTCATTTTCCTTTAATAATTCCCCAGCATATTTTTTTATTAAGTGTGCAAGAGCCTTGATAGCTTCTTCTTTTTTTAGTTCGGCTTCATTGTGTTTGGATAAACATAATCTATTATTTTCATTCATTTGAATTCACCTCTTTATTACAATAAAAATCCTTTTATTATTGATATCTGTTCAATCCAAGCACTTTGAAGCATTTGGTCAAAATCTAATTGCTCTTGGCTATCTAGGTGTTTTTTCAAAACCCTTCTATAATGTCTAGAAAATTCATTAATTGCCATCTTACCGCTCAACAAGCAAATTAATATAGCTTTATTTATAGGTGTAACTTGTTTGTCTAGGTTAATTATTGTTCCAGTGTATAAATTATTTAATGATGGGGGTTCTATTAATAATTCCTCTAACTTTATTGGTTTAGTAGGTTTATAGACTATTTCCACCCTTGTTAGCTCATCATCGATAACTATACCCCTTCTTGCTAACTCTTCCCTTTTATCATATATACGGCAATATCCATGTTTCCCACGCTGACCTTTACCACCAAAATATCTTGTGCCTTGAAATATATTCATTTGCCTTCCAGTATTCGATGTAACAAATATATTGTTTAATGGTAGAGGAATATCAAAAGCAACATCCGTTGATACAAAGTAAATATCGCTACATATTTCTTTAAGTCTGTTTAGCAATGTTGAAAATTCACTTAAATGTTTTGGATGAGTTTCTAAGCGGAGCTTTCCAAACGGTTTCCAAATCTCATATTTTGACTGGTAATAAAATTTAATATATGCGCCACCTTTTTTACTTATCTGTAAACAACGGTGATAATGGAAACCCTCGTTACTCCTTATATTGCTAATTTCACCTTCTTCCTCTAGTTCATGAAAGAAGTTTAAAGGTATACTTACATACTCTAATACCAATTTGTCTAACTTTACATTTGCTAACACTAAGCTCATCTCCTAAATTTATAATTTAAGGTGACAAGTTTTTTTAAGTTTGTAAGTTATAAGTGGTTATTGGTTGATAGATTAAGTACTTAATTACAAGATGCATACCTTCATTAAGCACTTTTCTTAATATCCGTTTTTTTCGCCACGAGATACTTCATTTTGACTCTGAGAACAAAAACGAAATGTTAATTATGGTGCAAGGATAAAAAGTTCGTAGCAACCAATCTCGTACTTCTCTCGTCCGTACATTTTAATCTATTGTAAAGTTAGCTCTTTTTTTAAATTGAAATTTATGGAATTTAATTTCTTTGCAAAAAAAATCAACTTTCTTCGAGAAGAGAGCTGACGTTTAGTATTATCAATTCAACAATTATACCTATACTTATTAAGCTTTGGTTTTAGTTCCCTAATATATTTCCTTTCAGGGGTAGTAACATCACCTTCTACGTACTTAATACCAATTAATAAAACTTCTTGAAAATATCCTGAAAGTTTTTCTTGATAAAGGTGGTGAGGAAGTCTTTTATGTAAGTCTATGGATGAACCAATATATAGTATTTCGAGTTTATAATTTAATATTGCATAAACTCCTCTATTAATCTCTTTATGCTTATTGGTACTAAACCATTTTGATATGTCAGACCTGTTGAATCCTGGGGCCACTATATAATCATCAAATAGTCTAAGAAAATTGTTAGTCTCCATCTAATCCTCTCCTATCCATCCTAATTCATACTTTATCTTTTCCTCTATTTTTTGAATTCTTTCTTTTTCCTTTAACCAACTCTTCAAACCACTCCTTATCGTTTGTTTCTTTTCAGTTGAGATTGCACTTTTCCGAATGTAATTCTATTTATTAATGGCTCATGGCTACCTTTTACGTTTAAATCAGAATGCCTTAACTCTCCTACATAAAAACGGTTGATCAATATATTTCTGATTGCCATAGTTGAAAAATCTTTTGCCTGTTGTGTTTTATATCCATGTTTTTTCAGGTAACTTTGAACCTTTGCAAGTGATTTGTTCTCTAAGTACTGCTTAAAAATTTCTTTAATTATTGGTGCTTTCTCTTCATCGATTACTACAAAAGGCTTTTTCACTCCTTCATGCTTCCACTTGTAACCTATCGGAGTATTACCACAAGCTTTTACTCCACCCTTAGCTTTTTGACGTCTGCCTTTTGCGAGCTTCATGTTAATACTTAGGCGATCATATTGGTCTAGCAGTTCCATCATTCCATTAATTAGAAAGTCATTAGGATCCTTATCATAGATGGAATATGTACGTTGTTCTACACTATTTATTTCGGCATTAGCTTTCATCAGTTGCCGTTTAATCATTACCTTAGCATTATCTGCCCGCCATAAACGGCTTGTATTCATTACAATAACTCGCTTTACTTCACCCTCTGAAAGAGCAGATAACAAGTCAGTAAGTCCATCTCTGTCGATTAAAGTTCCACTCACACCCAAATCTCGAAAGACCTCTACAAGCTCTAGTCCGTTTGCCTTGCAATGCTCCTTAATGGCATTTTCTTGAACATCTTTCCCATACCCCTTCTCAGCTTGTGTTTCAGTTGAAACACGAACATAACCAAATACCTTTTCCATTCCGTTACTCCTTCCTTTATTTGTAAAACGAGTATAAGACCTCTCGTTTTCGTTGTAAACTCCTATGTATAAGCTTTTATAAATATATAAGACCAACATCATAAATCTAAGATTAATAAATGATTAAAGTCAGTTAAAAAGAGGCAATCATTAAGTTTGATTATAAAGGAGAGCAAAAACAGAACTCCACTATGGAAGTTCTTTCTATAATTCGATTTGTTATTCTAAAAATACATAGTTAGCTTCTCCATGATCTCGTTCATACTTTGTATATTTTTTATAGGTAAACATCGCTTTTCGCACCCTAATTAATGTTTTTTCTCTAGCTTGCTATCAATTTTTTCCTTTTTCAAAACCTAAATTAAACAAGTTAATAGTCATTAACGCATTTTCTCTCATCGAATATCTATTAAATAAATACGTTACCTCTTTGGGATTCTGTTTTATAAAATTATAAACCGTTTCAATACCTTCTATTAATTCTTTCTCTGTCAAATCCTCATCGTAACTAAGTTCACACCATAGCTTTCGACTTTCAATAATAAACATTAATGCCACTCTCCTATAAATATTATCTTTTATAAATTGTTAGTGTATGACTATCTTTGAATTGATTTTCTAGATAATTCTCTAAATAGTGTTTTATATCCTCAGTGTTTTTCTGTATTAAAGCACAGACCTCATCAATCTCTTTTTTAAATTCTTCTTTTGAAACATGATCTACATTGATACCTCTAATATCTACACAAACATGAAGACCGACTACTGTAATCATTAATTTCACCTCCTCCCTTTTGGCTACATACAACATATAAGAAAATAAACGAATTTTTTAAGTAACCATAAAAAAAGACAAGCTCTTTTTGAACTTGTCTTCATAAATTATTAACTAAAAATAAAAACTTAACTGTTTAAGTATATTTATGTAAATTCTATTTTCTTGTTTACCATCACTTGTGATATGGTTCTCCATGACTATGCTATCATTAACTCAATGGGATAAACCATCATTCTCCAGAGATGCTGTCGCTTGGCTTTACAGAATTCACCTGTATCATCACTTTCACCCTATCTGAATAGTTCATATTTAAATAATAAAAGATATTATTTAAAAAGCTCATGAAGGTTGTACCTTCATGAGCTTTTGATTCTTAAGTCTTTAATATGTTTTTAAACCTTTGAAGGTTAAACCATCAAGAGCTATGAATTTATAATAAAATGAATTAATTGGTAATTCTCTCGATAATTGGCCCTTCAATTCCATAACTACTAAACTTATATTCCACAAAAGAACGGTTTCTCATTTTAATCGATAGTAACTTTGCAAAGTTATCATCATGAGTAGATAGAATAATCTTCTTATGCTTACTTTTCGAATCAAGGATAGCTCTTAATACATCAATAAAAGCTAAAATATTTACATCGTCCATGCTCTGTATTGGGTCATCTAGAAAAAGCTGTTTAATATTACTGTATTCTTGTGATAGACCTAATCCTAGGAAGATACTTAAAGCTAGTATATTTAGTTGGGCAGAACTAAATATCTGGTCCAAGTTAACACTTGAATCGCTATTTTTAAAGTTAGTTCCGTTTTCTTCACTTGTAATAACTAACTTATTATAGAAAGGATGGGGGTTTATTGATTCATATATCCAAGTAATTATTGGGTGATTACTTAACTGATTTTGTACAGCTTTCTTCTGTGCCTCAATAAGATTTTCATGTAACTTTTTTAATGCCTCTTCGTACTTTTCAATTTGTTCTAGAGAGCTATTAAGCTCTTTCTCTTCTAGCTTAAATTCGTTATACTTTTGCAATTTAGATAAGTAATTATCATTTAGCTTGATTTCTATTACCTCTTCTAAATACTTTAATGACTCTTTATATAAATTTATCAGACTTATTAACTGATCGATTTCACTTTGTAAGCTTTCTAAGTTGTCAGGATAATACCGCACCATCCCATCTCTTTGTTTTATAGATACTATTTTTTGTTCAATTTCTTCTTTATTAGGAATAATGCTAAATCCCAATATGTCTTTATTATTTATATACCAAGTTTCTTTTTCTTCACTAATCTTATCTAATTGACTTATTAAATTTTCCAGTTTAATTGTATCCGGGACTTGATCAGTTTTGAATACTGCTTTATAGCATTCTTCATATCTATTCTTATCCTCAACTATTATTGCTGTTTGCTTTTTAAACTTCTCCTCTTCTAATTCAAGTTCAGTATTTATTACCGTTAAGTATCCATTTACTAATTCGTAATTCTGCATATATTTATTTGATATATTTTGTAATTTTTCTCTTATAACCGTAATGAAATCCGTTTCGATTGATTCATTTATTTTTGTACGTAACAACATTGAGTTTGTAATACGTTGTGATAATTCCCTTAGTCCATCATTACCTGCCGATATTGAGCTGTTAATTATAGATAAAATATGACTTGCAGTTGAATCTTCGCTTGATTTAGTATCAAAGTTTGAATTTAAACATACGGGACATTCTGTAATGTCTTTACTGTTTTCTACTATGAAACCCCTTACGTGTTTTAACATTTCTAAGTTTTGTTCATTTACGGTAGATTTAGTACTATATTCAGTTTCTAAAATGGCTAATTCTTTTTCTACTCCATCAAGTTGTTTAACTAAATCCTCATAATTTGTCCTCAATTTATAAATATCCACAACTTCTTCAGAGTTAATTTTATTTGGACTAACATTCTCCGGAAGAGTCTCAACTAAGAATTGGTCGAATTTAATGATTATTTCTTTTAAATATAAAAGTAATTCCCATAAATTTTCCTTAATTCGTAGGTTTTCATCATCTATTGTCCCCCTATATTCAGAAAAGTCGATTAGGAAGGTCGAAAGTTGATTTATTCTTTCTGTATTGATTCCTCTTCTATTGTTTATACTTTCTAATTTTCCAATAAGTTCTTTCTCTTCTTTTAGTAAATACGTATAATCAGCATCTTTTAATAACTGGCTTTGTTCTATTTTTTTTTGAATATCTAAGCCTATTTTAAGTAACAAAAGTTTGTTTATTTCATCTTTTATAATACTTAATTCTGAATTGTTTTTTTGAAATTTATCTATACTTTTAAGAACTATATCTTTATTATTTTCGGTCTCAATCATAAACTCTGCATAGTTTGTTAAGGTCACCGGTAATAATGAAAACAATTTGTCAAAAGACTCGACTTTAATCTCGTTTTCAGTAATATATTTATAAAAGTTCTCAATTCTATTATTAATTGTTGAAATATACTCTTCAATACTACCCAGGTTTTTTAATTTAAAAAAGCTGCTAATTCCTTCTAAGAACTCAGAAATCTCAACTATTTTATCACTTATTTCTCTTTTTTTATTTGAAAAACTTTTTCCTCTACGCATTGAACTTGTTCTGCTATATAGAGAATCAATATCACTTAAATTTAACAACTTCATAAACATACTTCTTCGCTCATTTGGATCTGTAGACCTCAGAAAAAAACTTAAATTTTCTTGAGTCAACATATTCGTATTTAAAAAAGTATTTGCATATTTAGCTTCTAATGTTCTAATTTCTTTTTTACTTTCAACTTCACTAACTTTAGATACTAAATCTTCAATATCCGGTATTAATAACTTAAAAATTGTTGCATTGGTAACATCTTCAATTTCATCATTCCCATTAAAAATCCTCAATTCAGAATCATAATTATCCCCATTACCGGCAAAGTGAGATGTACTATAACTTGTTCTACAGATTTTAATATTATTGTCGAAAATAATCTCAACTTCTATTTTTCTTTCCTGTTTATCTAGACTATTATGAAATTTAAGGTATTGGGCTCTTTTGAGGTCGTTTACATGATATGTCTCCTCGAACTTTTCTAATCGCCTAATTTTGTCAGTTAGACACCATTCAATTGCTTCAAAAAAAGATGTTTTTCCAAAACCATTGTATCCACTGAGTAAAACAAAATTGCTATCTAAATAATCAAAAACATAAAAGCCTTCTTTATCATCAGCATTGATTCCATATCCACGAAAATTCTTTATTTTAACTGTTTTAATCAACAATTTTAATCACCTTTTTCTAAAGCTTTAGCAATTTCATCAAGAAAATCAAAAATATCTACGCTTTCTATATGTTCTTTCTCATTAATATCTACGTCTTTAATTATTTCTGAAATCATTTCACTATTAACTTTTTCAATTTTTTCTAAACACATGTCTAGCTCTGTATGTGGAAATATGGTCTTCCTAAATTCCTCAAGTAATTCTTCATATGATGTATATTCTATTATAATTTTGCGGGCTACAAAGCGGTCCCTTTGAATATCAGAAACTTTAATAGGGTCAAAGGGACCCGTTTCAGTAATTTTGTGAAAGCCTACCAAATACATATCCCACAAAAATCTGGAGATAGGTATTTTATTATCTACAACTTCTTTATCTCTATCTTGATCGAGAACTTCTGCAATTTTCTTACTATTTTGGGGGATAAAATTAGTAATAGTTGTGAGTTCTTCAATTGAAGTAACTTCAACACAAATTAAAATTTTATCTTTGTTTGCATTAGTTAGATAACCAGTAATATCATCATTTAGTTTTATTCTTCTGTAATTTATTTTTAAGGTATTAAAGAGTTCCTCCATGACATCCTCCTACTAAAAAGCGTTGGACAGACGCTTTAGTATCCTCTACACATTCACCAAATTCTAAGCATTCTGTACATCTGTATTCCATTGACATGAATAATTGTTGATACATTACATTATTAAAAACTTGAGCACTATCAATAATTAAATTATTTAAACTTTCTTTAGCAAACTTACAAGGTTTACTTTTAGTTGCAAAGACAACAGTTTCTTCGCCATCAACTTTACTTAAAAATTTATGTTGAGTATCTTTAATAAATTCCATAATTAGAAGATCCGCATATTGATTTAAGTCACTGTTGTCTGTTCCTTTAAGAGTAAACTGCTTTGAATTATTTAATGCAATATTATTGATTCCCCTTAAGTTATCAATATCTAGGTTTATTTTTATTTCTTCCCCGCTAAAATTTACAGCCACACTCATTTTCTTTAACATGTCCATAATTAGATGAGGAGACCGAGGATATGAACCTAGAACATACCGACTTGCAACTTCTTTCACTGATTGCTTTTCAATCTCATTACAAAATTTCTCTTTAAACTTAATAAGAATATTTGAAAGATTGTCCAACTCTTCTTTATGGTTAGTTCTTTCTATTCTTAATCCAAAGCTTTCTATACTTTCATCAATTGCCTTTTTAAATTCGATAAAGTTTTCGTCTTCTAAATATTTTATTTTTAGATTCTTATGATTCGTGACTTCTTGTAAAGCATCCTTCACCGATATACCGTTATTTATAGAATCAGAGATGGTTTCAAAAAACCTTTCAATAAACCAATTCCTAATTCTTATACAATCTTCATCGCCCAGTGTTGAATCGTGCTTCTTAAGCTCAGTGTTTATATCATTGTAGATTTCATTTATAGAATAAAGTTTTGTAACACTCTTCGTTCCAAAATCAAATATTATAGTGTCAATAAATTTGATAATGTCTTTGTCCGTTAAAATATCAGCAAAATCGGAATAATTTTCTTTCCCATTCTTAAGATCTTCTAGTAAGGCATTATAGTAAATAGAAAAAGATACATCTCCTTTTTTATTTGGATGCACACTTGCCCTTTTCTTGTATTCATTAAAAGCATCACTATAAGGTTTTCTTTTGATTGAATCACTTAAAATACTCTCTTTAACAAAATTAATATAATCATCATATTTGGTTATAGTTTTATTGTTCCAAAAATCAAAAAATTGTTTATCCGCGTTTGACACTGGTACATTGGTTCTATAAATATATTCGTTAGGGCTGCTTCCTTTTTTTAATTGATTTTGATAGTCATTATAGAAATTGTAAATTGTATGCTTAATAGACTTATGATTCCTAGTAAAATAAGTATCACTGTAAAATTTCGCTTCTATACAAACGTCATTTTTCGTAAATACCTTTATATCTGAACCTTTTTCAATAGCGACATAATTACTTATATCTTCATGATTATTTATTAATATAACTAACTCTTTACAAGCAAGTAATAATTGATAAAAGTAGCCTGCTAGACTAGCTGGAACATCTGTATTTCCCATTTTAAAACTCCCTTATTTTGATTTATGTAAAACCCCTAGCTATTTTTAAGCAAATATTCACCATATATCCTGCTTCTTATATAAAGCCAAATACCCATATACCTCTGATTATATCTAAAATCGAATCTACAATCTTTGACAAAATAGGTCATATTATTCCATTTTACCATTAATAAAATTTTTATTTGATAATTTACCCAAAACATTTTTAACAAAAATAAAATATAAAATCCTAATAGAATCGATGAACTTAAACAATTTGTTATGTTTGTTAACTTTTTATTAAAAGCAGTTAGTCATTTACAATTGCTTTTTGGACCTCAATAACAAATATCAAGTTTCTATCTTAGCATTCTATAAATCATTACCTGCTTATAAATTGTTATTTTAGCTAGGAACGATTCCTTATAATTAAATCTAAAAAAAAAGAGGAAGAACATTTGTCCTTTCTCTTTTGGAATATATTTAATTTGAATGTTTTTTAATTCCCTCTATTTTTTCTATCTGAATTGTAAATTCTAATTTCTTATTTACCATCATTTGTGATACGGTTCAGCGTATCTCTGTTACTGCGGTTTTATATTGATAATATAAATGAGTCATTGGAACCGTCCCCTTGACTCCATATAATCCCTGCTCATATAACGTAGGGTATCCACAACAAGGATATTTTAATCTTTCTTTATATTTGCTAATCATACTGTTCCACTTTACACTAATTTTGTTTAACGTTTCCGTGTTTACGACGTCCCCGAGCCGGACCCCCAAAGATAGACCGTTTTGACGGAACTTCGTTCCCGGTGAAGGGATGTGGTACGCTGTTCTCTCCCTTGAAACATGCTCCCCGCACCCTGCGTAACTCAGTGTTAGGTGAAATAGAAGACGTAAGTCAAAGTGCAGCTAAGAATTCTGGAACCTTTTAAAACCCTCTTTATTACTAAAAAACTCAAAAAGAATCTCACTTAACGCACTCTTTAAGCTTAAGCAGATAGAATTAATGGTCCATGATTCAACACTATATTCAAATTCATCATACAAAAAATCCTTCATGAAATTCGCTCTGTATTCTTCCAACAATTTCTGAAACGCCTCAAAGTCGCCATGTGCAATTTTATTTCTCAATTTTCTAGCAATTTGACAAAATAACTCTCTATCCTCATAGTCGTTAAGTTCATTCCGTAAAAATCTAGGTAGCTTTCTTTCTAATTCTCCATGTGTTCTCCCGTTACTATTCGGGTTTATTATTAACATTTCGATTAATGACATGATCTTAAATAAATAATATGCATTATAATCTTCAGATTCATTTATAGAATTAACTATGTAATCAAAAATCCAAAAATCTCTGTCACTTTCAAGAAAATTATCAATCAGCTTTCCTACATACTTCATTGATTTAATTGCTTTTTCATAATAAGCAATTAAATAATTTTCCCTATTTATCATACTAGATGCAAAGTTCAAAATCAGTGGTTTCGATCTGAGATCATCAGGGTTATATGTCATGAAAGGAATATTAGTATCACAATGAGTTCTAGCACTCCTTGATGTAGTTAGAATATGGCAAAATCTAATAAATTTTAACGGATACTGAACTTCACATGTTGGGCTATCTAAATGAGAGTTTTTTAATTGTAGCAGGGACTTATCAAAGTCTAATACTTCTAATTGCACTAAATTACTAGCAATTACTTGTAAATAGTAATCAACATCCCCATCAAGTACATCAGTCCAATTTGCATTGCTAACTATCTTCTCAGGTTCATACTGGGAAACTTTAAAATCACCAAAATTGTACTTCTTACTTGTTTCAAGAAAATGCTCTCTTAAAAGCATCTCTTCTTTCAAGTCATCAACGATTCCAGTCAACCATTCATCATAAAGATTTGATATTCCAACACCTAATTTTTCGCTTAATATTATGGGTTCAATTTTCCCATATAAGTTGATTAAAATCACTCTAACACCTCACTACCCAGTTTTAGGCGAAGTCCGCCGGCTCAGCTCTAGGGACTTGCACTATACGAAAACCACTCCGGCTACTGCTTTTCCAAAACAGCAAAACTATTTCCACCAGGCATTCTGGGGTTATTTCCCATTAACCAAATCGCCATCACCATAATCCTGTAGTAATATGTCCAACATTCAAAATTTCCCGAATTCTATAATTAATTCTTTCAAAATCTGAACTATATTGTTCAAGAAGTTTTCCCATACCACTTAATAATCAACTTCAATATTTGGGCCTTCCCTCTAAGCAGGAACAAAGTCTTCTTCACATGCCCATCATCGTCTTCGGGTCATATACCTTAGCACCGATCAGTTCAACTCCATAAGGTGAAAACAAACTAAAATTTAATGCTTTTATTTCTTTTGGTAAAACTTCAACCCGACTAATTAAAATAATCCTTTTCTTAATACTCTCTTTTAAGTTTAAATATTCTTCATTGGTTAACTGCTTATGCTTCTTCCTGTATAAGCAATAATTAACTTTTATGTATCTTGGCAAACCACGGCAACCCCAGAGACTAACTTGTAATTAGCACTTACTTCGAGAGGATTTTGCCTAACGTTCCACATGTTGACGACGTGGATATCCCTCCGATACCCTATCAATGTTGTCAACATGCTTTTAGCGGAAGTAAAATCGGAAGCTATCAGAACATTCTTGCCCTTCTTCCATGATACACATATGCAAATGGGTTGTTATCTAGAGCCTCACGTCGTATGTTGCCAATATCCTTAATTGATAAACCAATTGATAACACAGCCCCAGAAGCCAGTCCAATTCCTTTTTGAACAGGAGAAAAGGATACCCCGAACATCTCAGCGGTACTCATTATGCCTGGCATAGACATGGATATAAGTCCATTCATTACTGAATGTTTAATATTCCACCTACATTCCTTCATTACCCTATTCAAGTCACTTACATTGGATTCAAGTCTATCTTCAAATTCAATCCAGATCCTCTTAATCTGTACTCTATCCTCAGCAGATTGTAATCTACCTTCTAATTCGTTTATCTCCATACGAAGTCTTCTAAGTTCATCACTACGTCTCTCCTTGAACAACAGAATGTCTTCAATTGAGACATCCATATTAGGTACTGGAAGAATATTGAACTGGTAATTAAGAAACGATTGACGATTGTTAGCATCCAGACTTCTTTCTGGTTTGAAAATTTTATCCTGTGTAAACATCCTATCAGTACCAATTGACGTATCAGCACTGCTAATCGCAGCCAAATACTTGGCTAAAACTGACATATAAATGTCACTTAGGTGAGCATCTACTGAAATCCACTGATTATTCTCACTTCTAATTATTTCTGACTTTTCTTCGATCATCTCCATAACATGTGATGATAATTTTGATTCATGCAATCTATAATAGTCTGGTACAACTTTCGACATATGTATGTATTCTCTTCTCCCAGCTTTCGTTTGATGCGGCCTATACTCATCAAACCTTATTCGAACTTCATCAATAAAGTCTTCGTACATATTTGAAAACATTACATCATCGGGTCTAGCAGGTATGAAATGACCCGTATTCATTAGATAACTCACTTCAGGTGAAATTTGGTAATCATCATTCTGATATGGCATTATTGAAGATACTTCTTCCCAATACAAAATTGCATTCCTTAGCCATATTCCATCCCTAATATCAATACTGGGATAATAAAGTATTCTTCTCTTCATAAGTCCTCCTATAAACTAGATTTTATATCCGCTAACGTTTAGAGATTTACGCAGCGTCATACTATATTCATATTCACAAAGTTGCGTAAATCTCTTGTTATCGGATGTTGAATGCCGCTCGAAGCAAGATTAATATTGTTTTATAAACTCTTGCCAATCATTAGGAAGTAATTTCATTATGCTTTTTAACCTTTTATCGGAGATTTCCGTATCCCTATAATTAACGCTTGTCGTAAAAACTCGTTTACTACTCCATTTTTAGTGAATATCCTTCTAAATCTAAATCAGAAAGTCAATCACGTAAAAGTTCAACAGGAAATTATACTTTTCTTTTACCACCATCTATATTTATACTCCTTCAAAATGTAACTTAGTGTCTTTAAATATTGACCTCAGCTTAATCAACTTCATCCTCATCCTTGTTTCAATGATCTTTTTAATAGTACTTATTTCAATAGTTATCTCTATTTTTTTGTTTACCATCACTTGTGATACGGTTCACCAGGGTTGATTTGCAAATTCAATACATTATATATTCATTTGATTACCTATTATAGTCGTCAATAATCGAAATCGTTTTATTTGCCACTTCACTACCAAGTGATCCATACAATTTCTTATTACCAATAATATAAAATTCTTCTTTAGCTCGTGTAGCTGCAACATTCATCATATTTGGATCAGAAACAGCCCACCTTGCTGCACCACTGCTATTAGAGTCCGCTCCAAGAACAAAATAGACAATTTTTGCTTCTTTCCCTTGAAAAGTATGTACAGTTCCAACATTTGACACTTTACCATTTTCTCGTTTCGTAAAGTTAATTTCATCTAAAACTCGTGCAAGTTTATAAGCCACATATCTAAATGGGGATATAACATAGATTTCGTCGGCTAAATCTGGATTTTCCTGCAAACGTTTATCAATTAGATTTTTCAGTAAGTCAGCTTGTTCTTTAACAAATTTGTCATTTGCTTTTCCAGTTGAATCATACCATTGTGATTTTCCTTGTGACTCTTCTTTTGATTTACCTTGTACCATTAACCCATCATACGATATTTCATTTGCAATCGTAAACATTGGATAGTTCGAACGCCTGTGCACCCAAAGTGGTATGCCAATCCATTCATCAGCATTTTTTTGGAAACCATACTGACTTGTGGCATCCACAATTGTTTGAGTAGACGCATCAGCAGAGACAAATTTTTCATCAACCTTGTAATATCTACCAATCAAGGTCAGAACATTTGAATCTATCGTTACTACTGGTTTTATTTGTGATGGATCCCCAACAACCATAACCTTTTTACTTCTAAAAATTGCGCCAACACTAGCTTGTGGTAGTGCTTGACCAGCTTCATCTATGAATAGATTACCTATTGAATTTTCATTAAGATTTTTAAACATTCTACCAAAACTAGCAAAAGTAGTGCTGACAACAGGGATAGTGAAATTCAACCATTGCCATGATTCTGAAATTAACTGATGTCCTTTCTCTTTTCCAATGTATTCAGACTGTTTACTCCAAATAATCCTTGCCGCTTTCAAACTTTTTCTGTTTTCATATAGGAATTGCTTTCTAACTCTTAAGGCTGAGATAAATAACTCTGATTGCAAAATACGGAACTGCTTTGTAAACCATGGATTAGACTTTTGGAGTTCATCATATGATAGTGAAAAATCCAGTTCCTTTATGCCACTTTGAAATTTGAGTTTTTCCAATAACGCAATTTCTTGTTCCAATTTCTTAATATTATTTTGGTGAGTAGTCATCCATCGGTCGAAGTCAGCTTTTGTGTCCTGAATTTGCTTTTGAGAATACTCACTTTTTGTAGCATTTTCCTTTAACCCATTTTCAAGTTGCATGCGGTCATATAACAATTTAGTTTTTTGTTGAGAAATATGATTTAAATGATCATTCGTATTATTGAGATTTTTGAAATACTGCTCAACTTTTGATTTATTAAATATTTTCTGAAACCATAAAAAACTTGGCTTCTGTGAAGTAACTACATCATAATTCCTTTCAGCTTGAGCTTGTACATCAGTTAAATTTTTAATTTCAATGGAAACATTCGATAAATCTTTTTGCAGATTTACACTTTCTTGTATCAGTCTTTCAAGTTCAAGCTTCGCTTCTTTTTCCTGTGAAATTAAATTTGTTCGTTTCTTCTTTTTTTCTTGTTCAAAAGTAATGGATTGCTCCTTATAATTAGTTTTTAATTTTTGAAGAGAATACATTTTCTCGCTATATTCTTGAATTTTTTCTCTTTCAATTTTTAATTCATCATAGAGACGTAAGAATTCTTGATATACACCTGTATTCGCTTGATAATTTTCTTCTAAATCATTTTCAATTACTTCAATGTTTAAAAGTAACTTGCTAATGTTTGTTGACGCTCCACCTTCTAACGAGAATGTACCCCAATTTTCCTCATTTAAAAGCTCACTTTTAATCTCGCGATTCTTTCCGAAACCTTCGCCGGTTAATTTTGAATTAGAAACATCTTTAAAATAATCCACTTCCGCTAGTTGCTTTTGAAAATCGTCAGCAATCTTTTCTTTCTTTGGCAACTCCTTAACAATGTTTTGGACTGCCCCATTGTTTGAACTTGCAACAATAATATTTTTATCTGAAATGGAATGCGGTAAAACACCAAGTTTAGCACTTTGCCAATAAACTAGACTACCTTGAATACTTTTATCAGAAAGCTGTGAAATTTCCGCTGCCTGTTGTACTACTAAATCAGCAAAAATATCTTTCAACAGTGTTGTTTTCCCTGTGCCTGGTGGCCCATTGACACTCCGAATATCATTTTCATCATTTAAAGCTAGATTTACCGCAACCTGTTGCATGAATGAGAGCGCAAAATCAGGATTACTTGGAAAACGTCCTAACGGATAAAATTTAGGTTGTAAAATAATTTTCTCGAAAATATGGGAGTTAAAATGAATTGACTCTTTTTTTCCATCTAGATTTTGCCTATATCCAGAAAAGCCATTAAAATATCGATTTAAATTTTCATTAGTGATTGTCTTTGCTTTGTTCAGATCTTCAATAAAGAACGAATGTAGATTTACATCTCCATTATCCAAGTTTTTCACAAATGCATAGCGAAAGTTTTCTATGGAAACATTATACTTTTGTAAAAGTTGAGAAATTGTGGTATTAAAATCCTCATCAAATTTCCTATTCAAATCTTCTCTAAATGAGTTTTCAACTTTTAAAAAATCTTTCGGAAAATCACCATGTCGGTGGATATAACCACTCATCGTATAGAACAATCTGTCTGCTATAAAATTTAATTGGTTATCAAAATATAAAGAGAAGGTGAAATTGTCAGAGTTACTAACTTCTTCGTAAGTTTTAGCAATCTTGTATTTCTCCCTCAATATATCAACAACTTCTTGAAAATTGAAAATATCAAAATATAATACTAAGCCCGACTTCTTAAAGAACTTATCTGATACATTTTGTTGTTCTTTTTGTTTAGTTAAAAAGTCTGAAAAAAACTTATTCCAGTCCTCCTCTTTTGTATGTAAAGGCTTTAGTGATTTGTCTTTTTTATTAATAGAACCTTCGGATAGTTGCTCTATAGTAATCCAAGCATTTAAAATATCTTTCCTTCTATTCATATTCTCCCTCCCATTATCATTCTCGTATTGTCAAAACTTTTATAAGAGATAAGTTATAGAATCCTATTGTTGAGGGCTTTATAAGCAAAAAAATTGCCCCCCTGAAATCTAAGGATAATTGAGGTTATCACACACAACTACCTTAGAAAGGAAGTGACAATTTGCACCATCAAATTATAACCTATTAATTAACTTTTATTAAGCTTACACAAGTATTCCGTTCTTTCCGTTATTTGCGTACAAATAATTGGAAGGAGCACGATACGATGGACAATGAAGGGAATCTGGAATAAGAGTAGAATTTTTTCCTGTTTTCTCTATATGTATGTGCCAAGCACATTCCAACAAAGCAATCGTTATTCGATAGAAGTCATTGTGAAATGTTAAGGAGCGAAACCCCCTAAAAAAATTTCATCATTTTTTATTTCTAATTTCAACTAGCTTTTTAAGCTTACTCATCTCAATATTTATCTCGATTTTTCTGTTTACCATCACTTGTGATACGGTTCACCGTACTTATCATAATGAGGTATCTATTTTGTTACCCGTGACAAAAAGACCGCACAAATGAGATCTATTTGTGCGGTCTTTCATTTCTTTCTCTTTAAAAAACGATCCGTCTATCGCAATTATTTCACGCTATGCGAGAGTATTTCACTCTATCAAAAATTCATTCACTCAAAGTCATCATTCAAATTTGCTCAAGGCATTGATAAACGGACATCATATCTCGTTTATCCAACTCACGAATACGATTAAAAATGGGAATATCTGCAACTCCCTCAGTTAGTAATTCTTCAGCAACAACATCACTTACTTTGCCAGTTAGCCATGTTTGCACTTCTATGCCTTCGACGATTTCCTTACGCCCTTCATCATTGATGCCGCTTGCATAACAACTTACACATGGAATTGTTAATTTAAACACACCATCATGCAGATTATCTTCTGTTATTACTTTCTTTCCTTTACAAAATGGACATGGATGGCTTTTTTTAATTTTATTAATTTGGGTAACTAATTTTTTGTAACCAAATGCTTCATAAACATATGTTAGTTTTTTGTACTTTCCATTTGTGAAATACTTATCTATAATCGTTTCTCTGGTTTCATTGATAGCAGGAAAATCACAGATGGTCACTTGATTATTGTTGCTAATGGATTCGATATTGTTTTTGATTATGTCCCAGAATGGTAAGACATTTTGTAAGACCATTTCATAACCAACAAAGCTTGCCAGTTCCAGTTCAAGCATTTTCAGCGCGACTTGTGTCTCCCTTGGCAACAGGGAGATATCTTCCGTCAAGGCCATATCGCCGCCAACAATCGATTTCAATTTGACCAGTTCCGGTAACTTCCCTACTGTTTTCATCACTTGATCAAGCGGCTGATGAATAACCTCTCGAATATCCGTGTCTCCAAATTTAAGCGGTTTATGGTGGTTTAAAACAGTACCCTCACAAATTGGACATGTGATCATTTCTTTAGAAGCTTTCATTTGCTCTTTAATAATTGATTTTGAAACGAAAATATACATACCAACTATGGTATTAAAACCTACCCAAGTTCGGCGTGCCTTGCCTTTCTTATCATAAAATGACTTTTCAAAATACCCGTACCAAAATGTATGCTTTTCTTCATCTGACATCTCATTGTAGCTTTTCGTCAGGTCATGACCAAGCTCATTCTTAATCTCTTCAAATAGAAATTCTAATTTTGGGTATTGATAAAATTTTAATACTTCCATTACATCTGGATAGAATAGACCATCCCAGAATGGAAGATTTTTGTCTTGAATCACAAGGTCTTTATCAAATACTTCAATCTCAAGGCGTCCCGAGCATGATGGACAATGATTGTCCTGAGAAAAGAAATCAAAGCTTCTCGTATCTTTATTGGTCGGATGAGACACTATTATATGGTTAATCAGACCGCCAATTTCATAAAGAAAACTATATTGGCTGTACAAGTGTCTTTCAAGATCAATGGCAATGACGGGTGCAATGGTGTCAGATTCGTATTCACCGTAAATCAAACGGGCCATTGATGATAAGCTTTTTAAGATACCGCCCTTATAGATGTTTTCTGCATTCTTAAAATAACCGATATGATTTTCTTCTAAATAGGTAACGCTACTTTGCTGCTTGAGTGTAGAAGAAATAGGCGATGGAACAGTGACATCTTCCTTATTTTTTTCTTGAAAATAATCATCATGACTGACAACTTCAAGATGCTCCACAGGTGCAATCTTTCTTTTACCAAAATCAACGATAAAATCAGAACTTTCCAGCATATAGGCATTATGTTCAATCATTAGGATCGAGACTGATTCATCTTGCAGAATGCCCCTGATACTATCAATGAATTGGTTTAAAATATTTTGTGATAAACCTTTTGAAGGCTCGTCAAAAATAAACAGCGTATGCGGGTTTCTTGAGTTAGCAAACAGCTCCGAAACTAAATGAACACATTGAAATTCACCAGTCGACAATGTTTGTGTTTTTCTTTCTAATGTCAAATAACCAAGTCCAAGTTTGATCAATAAGCTCAAGCGTTTATGAGCGATGTCTTCATTTGGCAGTTCCTCAATAATATCTTCAATCGAGCGCTGAAAAATATCATCAATCTCTTCACTGAATTTTGTGAGTTTCTTTTTAATATCAAGAAAAGTCGCAACGGTTGACCGACTGGTAATCGATTGGTTTCGATCTTGACCGACCATAACCAGTTTATCTTTTGGATATCGCTTCAGAAAATCTTTGGTTATACATTCATTGACTAGTGTTGATTTACCGCATCCAGACTCACCCGTAACGGTTACAAGTCTATTTTTGGGAATCTGACATTCAGCCATTTGAATATTACGGCAATAAAGATCATGAAATTGATAGTATTCTGTTGGCATTGCCTGATTTCGTTCCCAATGGATTGGTTGTGGGCGCGGTGATTCTTCCACAATTTTTCCGCCATATTTACCACTGCCAGGTCCAAAGAACAATTGCTCATCCGTTACATCGAGCACTGTGTCAGAATGATCAATGAACCAAATTTGATTCTTATAGCCTAATTGTTTAATCTGTTCTAAAATGTTCAATAGTGTTTGGTGATCAAGACCCACTGAGATTTCATCAATAATAATAACGGTATTTTCACTTACTGCCATGAATTCTGCCAAGTAAAGCCGTGTTAATTCTCCACCTGACAATGTACCCATAATTCGATTTAATGTTAAGTAGCCAATATTCATATTGATAATATTTTTGAGAACATGTTGTTTTGCTTCACTAATATGTAAAATTTCTGCTTGTGAAAGAATGGATTCAACGCTTAAGTTGTTGATATCGGAAATCGTATGTGGCTGATCAAATAATTCAATCGTATATTGTTCAACTTCTTGATTAAAGCGTTTACCCCCACACTTTTTACATTCGACATTTTTGGTCGTTCCGCGTCCTTTACAACCTGGACACCAGCCTAATTCATTATTAAATGAAAACACTTCTGGAGAAAGATTAAATTTTTCAGCAAGACGCTCACGAATCTCTGTAAACACGCCAGTATGTGTGCCAATGGTTGAACGTGGATTGGAAGAAATGGATGATCTTCCGAGAAAAAGGACTAAAGGCATCTCTTCCATCTTGATGGCACTGAAATTCGTTTCCATAATATTAGAAAACAAATACTGATATTCAGCCTTTGGCAATAAAGAAACGAGACGCTTCTTGGATTCTTCACCAATGGTTTGACAAAAAGTGGTTTTGCCAGATCCAGACAAACCAGCAATTCCTAACGATTTATCTGCTGGAAGTGCTGCATCTAATTTGTTAATATTGTTCGCAATTAATCGATTTATTTTCATATGTACATCCCCTCTTTTCTTATAAGCTTAGTCTCTCCACGTTAGCACAGCGACAAATGTATTTGTTGTTTTTTTCGAATCAAAGAACTATTTTTATTGCTAATTCTATTCTATTATTCTTTCACATTGAACTCATTAAAAAACCTATCATTCATCGACAAAAATCGAGGAGTGACAGGCAACGAAAAAATAAATTCGGATAGACTTTTCTTCTTTTTATCATCCTCAAATACAGATGTTGAACAGGAAGAATTACCTCCTTATAGAGAATCTTAAAAAGGCTGAAATATATAATTTAATGTTGATAATTCATTCCAAGAAACTGAAACATACAAGAATATGCCCGCTGTTAGAAACAAAACTGCGTATTTGAAATGGATGCGAAAGCAGCATCCTTCAGTGATCCAATCACATTGGATAATCAACTGGAATTTTTAAAAGAATTCTAGCAAACTAAAACTACATGATGAATAATTCCTCTTCCCTATTCTATAAGAAAAGATAAGGCAGATGACAAAAAACTCAACATACCATCCCATTTATCTAAATGGTTATTTATTCTTCAACACTTCGGCAAGTTCATACAATGAATGGTATTGTTTAATTTGATAGTTCCGCCCTTTCTTTTGCAAGTACTTTTTATCGCAAAATTGTGTAAGTACATGCAATAAGTGCCGGTAGGATACACCTAGATAATCACAAACTGTTACGTGTTTCTCCTTATAAATCCCTTCATCAGCAGTTTGCAAAATAAAATCCGCAAGCCGGTTTTCAAGCGGGAAAGCGAGGCTTTGTGAATACTTCGCTGCCATAAGTGTTGCCTTTACACTTAAAAACTTGGTTAATTCACGCAGAAATTTTGCATCCTCCAGCAATTGTGTACGATATCGATAAATTGGAAGCGCAAAACAAATGGTCTTCGTTGATGCTTGAATCCCTTTTGTATAGTACACATCATTTAATAATTCCATTTCCCCAATGTAGTCTTTTGCATTGATAAAATTAATTAAGGATACTTTCCCATTTCGATGTGTTACATATATTTTTGCTCTTCCTTCCATTACATAAAATAAGAAATCCGGTCTCATGCCCTCTAGAATAATCCATTCATCTCGCCTGTATTCGTGTACTTCCATAAACTCTTTAACTTGAAAGGAAAATAGATGTGCGATTGAGTTATTCTCCAAATACAACCGCTTTTTCTCACCTTTGTAAACTTCCATATTCCACCTCAAAAATATGAGATATCTCATATTATTCATATTTAATTCCATGATATCATGCAATCAATGAGGAGGATAAGAATGAACACACAACGCTGGATGAGTATACAGTTTTTTAGTTTTTTTATGACATGGGGCATTTTTCTACCTTATTGGTCAGGGTGGATGATTTATACAAAAGGAATTACAGTCTCACAAGCTAGTTTGATAATGAGCTTTGGTTTAATTGCTAGAGGCATTTCTACATTATTTGCATTTCCTTATTTATCAGGGAGATTTAGCAGTAAAATACAATTAAATGTGGCGGGAATTGGCACACTGGCTGCCATTCTTTGTTATATTCCGGCAAGCTCCTTTGCTGGTTTACTAGTAGTAACGATCGTCTTACACCTATTTTACCCAACATTGATGCCTGCTTTAGATAGTGCTGCCAGTGTACTTGTGCAAAGTAAACAATTAAGACATTACGGAAGAAGTCGTCAGTGGGGATCGATTGGGTTTGTCTCGGTCGGCATGATTTTAACCATTTTTACAGGAATGTTTGGAGATAAAGTGATTTTTTGGACGCTGTTACTTGGCACATTGGTATTTGTGTGTCTTGGTTTTATGCGTGCACCTGATATTTTATCTAAAAAGCCGCAAGTCGACAAAACACAGAAAGTGGGCATGTTACATTTATTCCGTATCAAACACTTTGGTTTGATACTTATTATTGTCATTTTACTGCAAGCGGCACATGCTACTTATTACAATTATGGCTATATTTTTCTACAAGAAATCCATGCACCAATATACCTAATTGGTCTCATTATTAACATTGCCGTGATTGCAGAAATCATATTCTTCTCAATTGCAGATAAAAGCTTTAATAAATTTTCAGTAGGCTCCTTACTGACATTAGCAGCAATTGGTTCTTCCGTACGTTGGATACTAGTGTTCGCCTTTCCAAATGTAATTGTTTTTTGTATCGCGCAAACTTTACATGCATTCTCGTTTGCTATGGGGCATTATGCCTTTATGAAATACTTAATCAAAAACATTCCACACGCGCAGATTGCGAAAGCACAAGGCATGTATTCAGCGCTTGCACTTAGCTGGAGCACTGCAGTGTTTACAATTTTCGGGGGCTATTTATACGAAATTGAGCCAAGATATGCCTTTATCGGAATGATTGTTTGTACCCTGCCAGCAATGCTGTTTGCCCTTGTATATCAAAAACTAGAACTTAGAAAGGAAGTTTTATATTCTATTTAAATCTCTTGTCTAGTTCTTACAAAGTTGATTCAATTTTTTCAACTTCACAAACCTTCGTTTTTCTAACGTTCAAATAGATAGACATAAAAAAAGATGAGATTTATCTGATTTAGAAAAGGCTCATCTTTTTTCTGCAACTATACACAACATATAAGGAAAGACCTCATTTACTTATGGTACGGTTCCCCGTGACACATCTAAATGAGGTTCTTCAATTTATATTTGGCTCATTTGCGGCTCACTTTTTTTATACACAAAGTTAGCTTTTTTTAGTATTAACAGTAATTCAATTGAGGCTCATGAGATACACCCTATAGAGCATTTCTTTGTAAAGAGGAATGCTTTTTATTTTCGCCTTAATAACTTATTAACAACAAAAATATTATATAAATGAATAATAATTTATTGTTTATCAATAAATAACATGTTAATATCTAATAAACAATCCTTATGAGAGGTGCTTTTCATCACTATTTTTAAAGTTAGCAGTTGTTCTTATGGGCTTTCCAGTTCTTGCTTTATGCATCTTTTTGGTACCTGAGTTAGGTAATATTGCAGCAAATTGCTTCCAGAGTTTGATTTGATCAAATACCTCGTTACTATCGTTTTTGATGCATCGGCGATTCCCTTTTACTTTGCTTTGTATCAGGCTTTTAAACTTTTACGCTATATTGACAAAAATAAAGCTTTCTCGCAACTATCTGTATATTCTTTGAGGAATATCAAATTCTGTGCCATCACAATCAGTACCTTGCATGTGCTAGTCTTGCCACGCTTCTATCTCTTTGCGGAGAAAGACGACGCCCCAGGTGTCATCTTTGTCGGATTGGTTGTTCCTTTTGCTTCAATGATGATTGCAGTCTTTGCTGCTGTTCTTCAAAAGCTATTAAAAAATGCCATCGATATAAAATCAGAAAATGATTTAACGATATGAGGTGAAACCAATGGCAATTATAATCAATATTGATGTGATGTTGGCTAAAAGGAAAATGAGCGTAACGGTACTTTCGGAGGGTTGGCATCACGATGGCGAATCTTTCTATATTGAAAAATGGAAAGGCAAAAGCGATTCGATTATCAACTCTAGAGGCGATTTGTAAATCATTAGAATGTCAGCCTGGAGATATTTTAGAATACAAAAGTGACGAAGACAGTCAAAGGTAAGAGAGTTTGATTAATAAACATTGTTGAGGAAAGTAGGACTTAATATGACAATTATTAAGGGAGGTATAATCATGGACAGTAACAATTTAATTATTGAAAATATTGCTAATCCCCATGAGCTGGAGAGAATGTTTAGAAATGACCCCAAAGCCTTTAAAAAGTCATTCTCAGACGCATGGGAACAAAACCCTGATTCTCAGGTTCTTGGCATTTGGTATGAAAGATTGCATTTCAAGGAGACGGCACATTCAGAAAAATCTTCCTTGCTTCAAAAAGGTTTCTTATTCATGGGCATTTTAGCCATTCTGGCTGGGATAAGCACCAGAATCATTTTCCATTATGTCGAACAGGAAGCAATTGCTCCAATTAACCTGGCTTTTGGTATAATTCCCTTTATTGCTGCCTATTTTGTTTACAATAATACTCCGAAAAAAAGTGTTATTTATTCCCTTGCAGCGTTGTTCCTAATTTCCGGGTTTTATCTTAATATGCTACCATTAAATTATAAAGACAGTATTATCCTTGCTTATTTACACCTTCCCATATTCTTATGGGTATTGGTAGGGCTTGCATTTACAGGAAATGAATATTCAAAAGGCAGTACAAGATTAGCCTATATTAAATTTAATTTGGAATATTGTATTCTCTACGCCAGCATGGCAGTTAGCGGAATGGTGCTAGCGGCATTAACCATGCAGTTATTTAGCTTTGTTGGCTTGGATATAGAAGAATTCTATTTTAGTAATATCGTTTTATTTGGTGCTGCCGCTCTCGCTATTGTGGCTGCATACCTGGTATCAATGAATCTTAAACTTGCTAAGAATATTACACCATATATAGCTAAAATTTTTAGTCCTCTTGTCCTGGCCACATTGTTGGTCTATCTTTTAACGGTTATATGGGTCGGAAAAAATCCATTCTTGGACCGCAATTTCCTGATAGCCTTCAACGGAATACTCCTTGGTGTATTGGCCGTTACCATATTTTCTATTACCGAAAGCGACTCAGACGAGAAAAAGAACATTTCAGATTATATAAATTTTTCCTTAATTGTTCTTGCGCTTATCATTGACAGTGTGGCTTTGTCAGCCATCGTGTTCAGACTTTCTTCTTATGGGCTTACACCAAACAGACTTGCTGTTTTAGGTGTAAACATACTTATCTGGGGAAATCTTATTTGGATTATGGTCTCATATATGCGTTTTCTACAAAACAAGACCGGACCTTCACCCATCCAAGATGCGGTCACTAAGTATTTGCCAGTTTACGGACTTTGGGCGGCTTTCGTTACATTTACTTTTCCTTTGCTTTTTTAATTAGAAAGGCTATATTAATGTAACGGATGTTGATCTTCCTTATAAACACCAAAAATGAAAAAGTTATACTCATAACTTTTTCATTTTTGACTTTTTATTTTTCTAAAAAAACCTCATTTACTTATGATACGGTTCCCCTCGATTAATCCGAAAAGCCCGATAAACCTGCTCCACCAAAATCAATCGCATTAATTGATGAGGAAACGTCATTTTTGAAAAAGAAAGCGTATCATTCGCCCGCTTCATGACCTCGCTGCTCAATCCCAGCGATCCCCCAATAACAAATGCAACTTTGCTTTTACCATATGTAGCAAGGCGATCCAAGTCAGATGCAAGCTGCTCAGACGATTTCATTTTCCCTTCTATCGCCAACGCAATGACATGAGAGTCATCCGAAATCTTCGAAAGAATGCGTTCGCCTTCTTTTTGCTTTACCATTTCCATTTCAGACTCACTGAGGTTTTCAGGCGCTTTTTCGTCAGGCAGTTCGATGATTTCGACTTTTGCATATGGTGTTAATCGCTTTAAAAATTCATCAATTCCTTGTTTTAGATATTTCTCTTTTAACTTTCCGATTGTACAAATTGTTATATTCACAGACTATCCCCACTTAAGAACAGATTACCAACAGATGTTATCCACATTTGTGCACAACTTATCCACATTTAGTGTGCGAATATTAGTTCCCCACTATATATACAGCAGGGTTTGTGCACAATTCACAGGTTGTGGATAACTTGTTGATTTCTCTGATTTTTTCGATTTCTGGCGCAATTTCATGCTCATCTACATACATATCAATGGCTAATTCGATGTGTTCTTCACAGCATTTCATTTGTTTTCTCCTTTTATCCACATGTGATCAAGAAAAGCGTAAGCGCCCGTTTAGCTCAGGCATGAAAGATTTGCTCTGGCCGAGAAGTTGGGCGATAGAGCTAGACACCAATGCGGAAATTTATATACGTTTTTTCTTACAATGAAAAAACAGGAGAAATTAACCCTCCTGTTCTTCTCCCAGCTTAAGCTTAACCGATTGTTCTTTTCCTGCCCGGTAAAAAATAAGTTCTATACTTTCTCCAACAGCTTTTTTATATAACTGTTTTCTAAGGTCGATAATGTCTTTTACTTCTTGGCCATCGAATTCCGTAATAACATCAAGCTCTTTCAGTCCAGCCTGGCCTGCCGGTGAGACCGGATTTACGCTCATGACCACTACACCTGACCGTACTTTATCCGGAAGCTTCAGTGTTTGTTCCCAATGATAGCTTGATACTTCATTTAAAGAACGCATGCCAATGCCAAGGAACGGGCGTCTGACTTCTCCGTACTTTTCTAAGTCATCAATGATTGGAGCAGCAAGATTGATCGGAATAGCAAGCCCGATGCCTTCTACTGCTGATTGGGCAATCTTCATTGAGTTAATGCCAATTAATTGTCCGTCGATATTTACGAGCGCTCCGCCGCTGTTTCCAGGGTTGATGGCTGCATCAGTCTGAAGAACTTCTGCATTCCAGTCAACCTCGCCATCGTTATTGGAATCAACCGGAATCGCTCTTTCTGTACCAGAAATGATACCCTGTGTGACAGATCCTGAAAATTGAAGGCCTAACGGATTACCAATGGCAATGACAGGTTCTCCAGGCTTCACATTGTCGGAATTAGCGAATTCCGCGACTTGCTCCACTTGTTTGCTTTCTGTTCGGAGAACGGCCAAATCCATCAGCTCATCGCTTCCTAAAACTTCAGCAGGTACACGGGTTCCATCACTTAAGCTAAGTTCGATCTGGGCAGCTCCGGCGATTACATGATAATTGGTGACAACAAAAGCATTGCCGCCTTCTTTTTTGTAAATAACACCTGATCCTGTTCCCGCTTCGCCTTTTTCATTCCAGAAACCTGCTTCCTGAATATTAACCACGCCAACGACAGCTTTTGAGACTTTGTCGACAGCTTGGGTAACAGCCGTGCTTACATCGACTGAAATGTTTTTGGAAGGTTCGGTTGCGTTTGGAGTCTGATCCTCACCGTTTTCTTCGTCATCTCCTAAAGCAAGATCATATGGAAGGATGTCCATATTTGCAAGCACCGGAATGGAAAAAATGACAAGAAGACCTCCCAAAATAGCGCCAAGCAGGCCTGGCAGAAACTTCCCGCCCCGGTTTCCCTTTTGTCTTCGATTATACTGTTCATAGTCCTGATCGTAATACCCCATCGATTTTCTCACCCATCCTTTCACACAGACAAACCATGTATGAATAGTGTGTATTTCTTAGCAATATTATACTCAAAGGATATCCAAAAAAATCTATTTTTATATCTTAAACAGTAACGAGAGGCGTTGGGTTTTTAGGATCTGTATCGTACAATTCAAACTGTTCGCCGGACATGAATCCTTTACTCGCAAGAGTCTGCTCCACAGACATCCTTGCGAGCTCTTTCATATTGTTGTCTTTGCTTAAATGCGCAAGGTAAATTCTTTTTGTTTTATCTCCGATTACATCGGTCATTGCAAGCGCAGCATCTTCATTTGATACATGGCCGACATCGCTTAATATCCTGCGTTTGACACTCCACGGATAGTGACCCATTCTGAGCATGTCCACATCATGGTTGCTTTCAAAAACAAAGGCATCCGCATTATCAATGATCCCTTTCATTCTGTCACTCACATACCCTGTATCCGTAATTAGTGCCAGCTTCTTGCCCTCATGGTGAAAGGCATAAAACATCGGCTCTGCTGCATCATGCGACACGCCGAATGATTCTACATCAAGTCCTCCAAATGACTGAACGGTGCCCGTTTGGAAAATAAACTTTTGATCAGGATGAATGGCTCCAATCTGCCCCTCCATCGCATTCCACGTTTTCTCATTCGCATAAATCGGCAAATTGTATTTTCTTGCAAGAATCCCCAAACCTTTTATATGATCACTGTGCTCGTGGGTAACCAGAATACCGGATAACTGATTGATTTTCTTTCCGATCATCTGAAACAGCACTTCCATTTGTTTTCCGCTGAATCCCGCATCAACGAGCAATGAATGCTGATCTGTTTCTATATAAGTGGCATTGCCCGTGCTTCCGCTTGCGAGAACACTGAATTGCAAGCTCATCGTTTCTCACTCCAATTTTTCATTAGATCGGATCACTTGTCCTTCTAATGCATTAACATAATAATCTTCTTTATCATTTACAACGATATGCCACGTTGGCGCCAGAATCTGTTCTCCTGATAAAGGAAAAGGTGTATAGTAGCCAAATTGCACCTCTGTCACTTTGCTGTTTGGCTTTAAATCATTTTTGTTGTAGAGAGCCTCCAGTGCCTTGAGGGCAGGGAGGGTGTCCTGTCTTTCTTCCAGGTCCTCAATATTTTCAAGCATTGTCTGCTCATAGCTGACAATCTGATTCTTATCATTTAAATAGAGGGTCAGCATTCCGATGTTTTGATCAGTAGAAAGGTCCTGAAAGACCATTCTATCATTATATGTTTGAATATAGACAATCGTATTTTTGACTTTATCAGTCTTCCATAAGACATATTGATCTCCGTACAGAATGTTCTCGCGGACTATCTGATTCAATTTGGTCTGAGTATTTGTCTCAGGCAGTCCAATCGGCTTTTCAAATTCTGCTTTTAATCCGGTGAAGTTATTTTCAACATTAAGAATCTCCTGATTGGATAATGCCTTCAGTTCTTCCTCTGAGAAAACCTTGCTTTCAGCTGTGATGTAAGCCCCTTTTTCATTTCCTTTAGGAAGCTCGCCGTAGGTAATTCCCTCAGCTGCAAGCTGTTCTTCAATCGTAGCTTTTTGAATGACGTCATATCTGCTGTTTGTAATGATAATATTAAAATATTGTATCGCTAAAAATGTATTCAGAACCAGAAATGCCAGTATAAAAATGGATTTCGTCTTACTCCAATCCATCAGTTTTACCTCCAAGCGTTTCATTTCCTGTTTGCAGTTTTATAAATTGGCCGCTCACCGTTTCAGCGTACCAGTACGGCTTAAGTTCAACAATTCTCGGTTCTGCAGTTGCAGACATTTCATAAGCAGGAAATACCCGCTTCACATTTTCTTTTTCAATGGACTTTTTCTGCTCAAGCAGACTCAGGATTTCTGTGCTGTTTGGCATTTTCACTGCATTCCGAACAAATCCTGTATCCAAACCGTATAGAGGGCGCAAATATGTCGCAATTTCGTTATTGCCCCAGCGCATGGAAATTTCAGTCGGTCCAAACGTATTGGTGTTATTTTCAAACACTGGAATAAAGTCAACCATCAGACGAAATGAGACGAGCTGGCTGTCAGGATCCATGTTGTAAAACTGATACTCATCTGTCCAGCCGCCATGATCGTTTAAGAACTCAATGCTTTGTTTCATAGCTTTGCCCCGTTCAATAAACATGCTCGGATCAATGGTCGGATTGACAAACCTTAATCTCTCCTGGCTTGGATAAACGGTCAGTAAGCTTGTCCCGTCTGTATAGACGTTCTGAGTAGGCTTCATTTCTCTTCTTACATAGCTTGGATTCGTAAAGAGCGCCTGTTTGAAATCCTCACCGTTAATGGATTCAATGATATACTTCCTCTGATCCAATTCAATTTTGCCCTCTGGAAGAAGCAAGTTCTTATCTTCTGGGAGATCTATTGAAACGTAAGGGTCCAGGTTTTCCTTTTTTTCAATGATGGATGCTATGAAGTTTTTTGCATTTTCGCTGCTGATCGATGCTTCATATACCAGTCTTTGCTCTACAGAAACGAAAATGATTTTTTGCGGCTGATTTGCTTTTCCCTGCGGCAGAACAATCCGGTCAAAAGAAGAGTAGATTGTTTTTTGCGATTTATATTGAAGGATAGATTGAAAGATTTCAAATGGAATTTTGTCACTGAAAATAAATTCTATTTTTTTCGTTTCACTTTTTCCATTCAGCCACTCATCAAGCTGATCAGAGGTATATCGGTTTGAGACATTTTTCACTTCACTGATATTCCAGTTTCTCAGCTGATTCCATAGGAAATCAATATGTTCAGCTTTAAACGTCCCATAATGCTCGGTATTTTGATGGACAAACATCTGATAGGGACGGATCACATTGGCCGGCTCTTTTTTCTCTTGGCTGATAGGTTCATTTTCTAAATACTGGCTGTTTTGTATAAAGTCATAGTTAGGCTTAAAGGTCCACAGATTATACGTAAAAAACACACTGGAGCAGACCAGGAGCACTAATATAACTGTTTTTACTTGTTCACGATTCATCCCAATCATCCTCTTGATCCCGGGTAAATGGAAGAGTAAATAAGATCGTTGTCCCTTTTCCTTCCACACTTTTCGCCCATATTTCCCCGTCATGCGCACCGATCATCTCTTTTGCTATAGCAAGGCCGAGACCTGTTCCACCGAGCTTTCTTGTCCGCGCTTTGTCTACACGGTAAAAACGCTCAAATATCTTGTTCTCAGTTCCTTTTGGAATTCCCATCCCCTGGTCTGTTACGCTGATTTGAAGCTTATCCTCATGAACTTCAGCCTTAAAAGTTATCAGACCGCCCTCTGGTGAATATTTGAGAGCATTGGAAATAATGTTATCCAGCACTTGAGTAATCTTATCAGGATCAATGTCCACATAAAGTTTTTCCTCGGGCAGCTTGCGCAAAAAAGTCACGTGCTGTTCCTTTGTCATCTCAAAGCGATCAATAATCTGATTGAAGAAATTGGTAAAGTTAATCCATTCTTTATTGAAGCGATAATCTTTGCTGTCCAGTTTTGAAAGCTGCAGCAGATCATTAACAAGACGAATCATTCGTTCTGTCTCATTTTGAGTGACGTTTAAAAATTGAGGAGCAATTTCTTTGTCTTCCCAGGCTCCATCGGCAAGTGCTTCTAAGTAGCTTCTCATCGTCGTAAGCGGTGTTCTGAGTTCATGAGATACGTTTGCTACAAATTCACGTCTTTCCTCATCAATTTTTTCCTGTTCAGTAATATCATAAATAACGGCAATCAGACCATTATTCCATTTTTGCTCTTTTTGAATAACTGAGAAGTTAACTCTCAGGATGTACGGCTTATCTTCAGTACTTGCATCTAAAATAAGTGAGTCCTGCTGTTCAATCAAACTATCAAACGTATACTCATCTTCAATTCCAAGGATTTTAGTAATCGGCACCTCATAAACAGTTTCACGTGAAACATTAAGCATTTCCAGGGCAGGATTGTTAACTAGTATGACTTCCCCAGTTCGATTTGTTGCGATGACGCCATCTGTCATATGCGCAATAACAGATGCCAGCTTCTTGCGTTCTCCTTCTGTAGATGCTTGTGCTTCTTCAAGTTTATCCGTCAGATTATTAAACGTGATTGCAAGCTGGCCAATTTCATCCTCGCCGTATACTCTAACTTTTCTGGAGAAATTGCCCTTAGCAAGCTCAATCGCCTGTTTTCTCATATCAGACATTGGCCTTGTAATAGTACGTGCAAGGAATACACCCAGAATAGCGGTAATTGCCAAGGAAATACCTGTCCCAGTAGCCAGGATTCCATTAATCACCCGCATTTGAGAAAAGACTTCTTCCATGGAAGCGACTAGGTAAAGAGCACCAATGGTTTCTTGGTCTATATTTTTAATAGGGGTTGATGAAATCCATACTCGTCTGCTTGTATCACGTTCAATATAGACTTTTTCATCAGGCTTTTCGAATACAAGCGTCCGCTTTACGAGAACTTCAGTCGTCCTTTTCCCGATAATATCACTATTATTCGGATCTGATGTAGCGATTACGCGGCTATTTTTATCAATGACTCTAATTTCCTGAATTTCATCCTTTGCAAAATCCTTTAAAATAGCCGTGATATCCTCTTCTAGTGTCGGAAATGTGTCTGCAGAATCTTCTGTTCGTTCTTTTGTCATTTCCTGTTCTATGCTGTAATTAATGAAATTAATTCTTTGTGTAATGGAGGTGTTAAAGTTTTCTGTTAAAGATCTCTCAAGCTGCTGTACAAAATAGACTCCAATGATCTGCATGGCAATCATGATCAGAAGCACATAAACCATGACGAATTTAAAATGAATTGATCTAAAAAAACCTACTTTATTCATGAAACCTACTCCTGTTCAGGGTTTCGCAAGTAATACCCGACACCTCTTCGTGTCACAATCCAAGTCGGATGACTCGGGTTATCTTCGATTTTCTCCCTAAGTCTGCGAACAGTCACATCTACAGTGCGGACGTCACCAAAATAATCATAGCCCCAAACGGTTTGAAGAAGGTGTTCGCGCGTCATGACTTGTCCGATATGTTTGGCTAAATAGTGAAGCAATTCAAACTCACGATGAGTCAGTTCAATTGTTTCACCTCGTTTAGAGACGACATACGCATCAGGATGAATCGTTAATGAACCGATTTCAATTTCATTTTTATCTGTTTGCTGTTCTGGAGGAAGAGCCTGCAATCTTCTTAAATTGGCTTTTACGCGAGCTAAAAGCTCTCTGGTGCTGAACGGTTTTGTTACATAGTCATCTGCGCCCAGTTCAAGTCCAAGCACTTTATCAATTTCAGAATCTTTTGCTGTCAGCATGATAATTGGAATTTCGTGTTTTTTCCGGACTTCACGGCATACTTCCATTCCATCTTTATTCGGAAGCATAATATCTAAAAGGATGAGATCAGGCTGAATTTCTTCTACCATTTCCAGTGCTTCATTTCCATCATAGGCACAAAATACTTCATAACCCTCTTTTTTTAAGTTAAATTGCAGAATGTCTGCAATCGGCTTTTCATCATCAACAACTAAGATTTTCTTTTCCATGGCCAATCGCCCCTTTTATATAAGGTGTTTCTTTCCTTATTCTTAATTTACCACTTCTACCTAACAGATTCATCTTTTCAAGGCGTATTTATTTTTAGCTATTTCCTAAATGTGCCGCGGTGAACCAGCGGAAGTGCGAAAAGAGGTAAGTACGTTGAACCCGCTAAATTTTCAGCCTCAGCCTTATTTATTTCAGTGAAGACAAAAACTCGGCATTTTGCCGAGCTAAAAAGAGGAAAACCTCTAGCAAAGCTAGAGGTTATTTTTTCACGTAATCAAGCGGATTTTTCAATTTTCCATTCTGGTAAACTTCGAAGTGCAAATGAACACCGGTAGAACGTCCAGTAGATCCCATCACACCGATTTTTTGTCCTTGAGATACTGTTTGACCTACTGAAACCGAAATAGAGTCTAAGTGAGCATAAGCCGTTACCATTCCATTGCCATGGTCAATTTCAACTTTATTTCCATAAGCTCCAGAGTTGCCTGCAGAAATTATTTTTCCATTGTCGGCAGCTTTAATCGTACGATCGCTTGGACGGGCAATATCTATCCCTTTATGCATTTTCCCCCAGCGGGTTCCAAGCTTGCTTGAAACATATCCGCCTACAGCGGGCCATGCTAATGAACCGTTTCCGCGTGAAGGAACGATTTTCGTGCCTTTGACGATAATTTCTTTTACTGGTTCAGTAAGGGTTTCATCTTTTGTGGTTTCACGTTTCACTTCATTGCCATTTTCTTTAAAAACAATATAATTTAACAGCTTTTGACCGTCTTTACCTTCTTGCTTCGTTTCCTTGTCGCCTTTGAACATAGTAGAATCTTCAATCACTTCTGTTTCATAGGCAATTGCTTCTTTCTTTGATACTTCTTCTTTTACAAGTACATTTGTAAATGGTTTATACTCTTTTACATTCAATTCTTCTCCAGGCTTAATGACATCTTCATCTTTTAGACTTGGATTCAGTGCTAGCAAATCTTCTAAAGAAAGCTTATAATCAGCAGCTACTTCACTGAGTACATCTGTATCATTGACTTTATGCTTTTTCTCTTCAAGTGTTCCTTTTTCAAGAAGCTTTAAGCCTTCCTCAGCAGTAATCAGCTTGTCGGGAGAAACTTTTTCTTCAGTTACTGAAACTTTATCAGAAAAGGAAACGTCTAATATACGTGATTGGTTTTCTTTAATAGGCTGCAGAGGCACGGTGGAATCTTTTAGTGTATCCAGCTGCTTTAAAACTTCCTCTGAAACATATTTGCCTTTAAATTTATTCAATACGCTTTCGGCTTCTTCTTTGTTTTTGAAGTAAGCAACGTTTTTATCGTTTACTTTAATGGAAGCAGCTACTGCCACAACATCAAGTTCTTCATTCAGTTTGTTTAACGTTTCATCATTATTCGAAACAGGACGAAACATTTGTTCAGGGATGATTTCAATTTCTTCAACCGTTAATTGATAATCTTTATAGTTCTTTTTGGCCTCATCAATTTTCTGCTTTGAAAGGTCATCAATTAACTGCTGACTGTCTACTGTACCAGCTAGATCTCCATCTAAATAGACATGATAAACGGTTTCAAGTTTTTCTTCTGCAGATGCTGATCCAATGCCTAATGACAGACCTCCAGCAAATGCCAAACTAAAAAAAGCCTTCTTCATTATGTTGTTATTTGTATATTGAGTGTTGTTTCCAAAGGATCCATTTATGCGCTTAAACACGATTTAATTTCCTCCCAATTAACCACTGCTAAGTACTTTATCTATCATTTTATAAGCAAATAGTTCTATTTCGACAAAATTCTATTTTTTTACCACTATATTAAATTAGCATATTATCAGACAATTACCTAGTGATTTTGAAAAATGTAACATTTCTGTATTATTGGTGTCATAATTTACTGTTTCCTGTAAATATATGCCCATTTAACAAGGATTTTTCATGACAAAAAAGTCACAAAAATAAAAAAGACATGCATCCTAAAAGGATCATGTCTTTTTGAGTGGCTCGGGACGGAATCGAACCGCCGACACAAGGATTTTCAGTCCTTTGCTCTACCGACTGAGCTACCGAGCCAAGTTAAAGTATGTGGTACAACATTTTTTTCTTCTTGGAACCTTCGCCCAAATTTCAGGGAAGATTAGCCAAGCACAATATTATGTAAAACACTGTTTATTACCGGACCTTTATTATTATAATTCAAGTCTTGCAGAAATACAAGAAAATTTTCGAATAATAGCAGCAGATTATTTATTTTGGCAGTACTTATCATGTAATATAGCCAATTTAAAAGTTCGAATCAGGCTGAAAATTTTTCAATATCAGCTGAAAAAATCCAAAAAACGGCTGAAAGTTTTCCAGTTTAATTCAAGCCGCTCCAATTATAAAAAAAGATCGAAAGGAGGCTAGCCCCTTTCGATCAGCTGCTTAGCTATATACGCTTCTTACAACGTTTGTTTGTGTTCTGTCAGGGCCCACTGAGAAAACTGAAAGAGGGATGCCTGTAAGCTGGGATACACGCTCGATGTAGTTGCGGGCATTTTGAGGAAGTTCACCAAGGTCGCGAACGCCTGTGATGTCTTCTGTCCAGCCTGGAAGTTCCTCATAGACAGGCTCGCACTCAGCTAATACTTTAAGGCTTGCAGGGAAAGATTCCATGATTTCGCCTTTGTATTTGTATGCTGTACAGATCTTCAATGTTTCAATGCCAGTTAATACGTCAATGGAGTTTAATGATAAATCCGTAATTCCGCTCACACGGCGTGCATGACGGACAACAACGCTGTCAAACCAGCCAACACGGCGTGCACGGCCTGTTGTTGTACCATATTCACGGCCAACTTCACGGATATGATGGCCAATTTCATTATCAAGTTCAGTTGGGAACGGGCCGTCACCAACGCGTGTTGTATATGCTTTAGAAACACCGACAACATGGTTGATTTTCGTTGGTCCTACACCAGAACCGATTGTAACTCCTCCTGCTACCGGGTTTGAAGAAGTAACAAATGGATAAGTACCTTGATCGATATCAAGCATAACACCCTGGGCACCTTCAAATAAAACGCGTCTGCCGCCGTCAAGAGCATCGTTCAATACAACAGCTGTGTCACAAACGTACTGCTTGAACTGCTGACCGTACTCATAGTACTCATCAAGGATTTCCTCAATCGTGAATCCTTCTGTCTCGTAGTACTTTTCAAGCATGCGGTTCTTTTCTTCAAGATTTCTAGTTAATTTTTCTTCAAACGCTTCACGGTCTAATAAGTCAGCGATGCGGATTCCTACGCGTGCTGCTTTATCCATGTAAGCAGGGCCGATTCCTTTTTTCGTTGTACCGATTTTATTGGCGCCTTTGCGTTCTTCTTCTACTTCATCAAGCTTTAAATGATAAGGAAGAATCACATGCGCGCGATTGCTGATGCGAAGATTGTCTGTGCTGACTCCGCGCTCGTGAAGATAAGCAAGCTCTTTAATTAGAGCTTTTGGGTCTACTACCATTCCATTGCCGATTACACAGGTCTTTTCACTGTAAAAGATACCTGATGGAATTAAGTGGAGCTTATATGTTTCACCGTTAAATTTAATCGTATGTCCAGCGTTATTCCCGCCTTGATAACGAGCAATAACCTCTGCATTTTCTGAAAGGAAGTCGGTAATCTTTCCTTTACCTTCATCTCCCCATTGTGTTCCAACAACTACTACTGAAGACATTAATGTGCACCTCCGGTTTTTTGCAACTCTTTCTCTTTTCGCACTACCAAACAAGCTAATTTTACCAGCAGAACAGAAGAAAGTCAACGAAAAGACGAACATTAATAAGATTACATTTTAATTTCGTTCGTAATATATCGCAATTGCAAATGATTTTGTTCATCTTTACATAGATTCCCCCTGTTTTTAGGGTTTCATTCCAGAGCAAGGATGTGTGTTGTAGTTTGAAGAGCGTTTAAAAATTGTAGTTGTAACTATAAATTTGGTGATCGGTTCTTATAAGTGTGCCTCACTTAGTGTGGGCTGCAGCAACATGAGATAAATGTTTCATAACCGTTTGCAGCATTTAATATGGGCTACGACACAAGATTTGTGCTCCATAACCGGGTTTGCAGCACTTAATGTGGACTGCAACACAAGATTAGTGTTCCATAACCGCATTTGCAGCACTTAATATGGACTGCAACACAAGTTTTGTGCTCCATAACCGAGTTTGCAGCACTTAATGTGGACTTCAGCACAAGATTAGTGCTTCATAACCGCATTTGCAGCACTTAATATGGGCTTCAACACAAGATTTGTGCTCCATAACCGAGTTTGCAGCACTTAATGATGGCTTCAGCACAAGATTTGTGCTCCATAACCGCATTTGCAGCACTTAATGTGGGCTTCGACACAAGAATTGTCCTCCATAACCGAGTTTGCAGCACTTAATGTGGGCTTCAGCACAAGATTTGTGCTTTATAACCGAGTTTGCAGCACCTAATATGGGCTTCAACACAAGATTAGTGCTCCATAACCGAGTTTGCAGCACTTAATGATGGCTTCAGCACAAGATTAGTGCTTCATTACCGCATTTGCAGCACTTAATGTAGGCTACAACACGAGGTTAGTGCTTCATTACCGCATTTGCAGCACTTAATGTAGGCTACAACACGAGGTTAGTGCTCCATAACCGCATTTGCAGCACTTAATGTGGGCTACAACACGAGGTTAGTGCTTCATAACCGAATTTTCAGCATTAAACACTATGATATTTGGCATTAACACGCCATTTGCAACACTAAAAGAAATCACCGAAACAAGATAAACACCAGTCTTCTATGCACTCATCCGTATTTTCTGTGCATTCTTCCAGCAATCTCCTGAAAAGAGGGACCAACTGTACTCAATCCACCGCGAAATGCCCAATCATCGTTGTTCCTTCAGCTATTTTTACAAAAAAAAAAGCTGTCAACAGCGACAGCTCTAAGCACCTGGCGGAACGCCGGCATCATCGAATCGCCGTTCCAAGTTTACGAATTTATTGTATTCCTTTACGAAAGCTAGACTGACCGTACCGACTGGTCCGTTACGCTGTTTTGCAATGATGATTTCGATGATATTTTTATTTTCGGATTCCTTATCGTAGTAATCATCACGATATAAGAAAGCAACAATATCCGCATCCTGCTCGATACTTCCTGATTCACGGATATCTGACATCATTGGACGCTTGTCCTGACGCTGTTCAACTCCCCTTGATAGCTGTGATAGGGCAATAACAGGAACTTTTAATTCCCTGGCAAGGGACTTAAGTGTCCGTGAAATTTCAGATACTTCCTGCTGACGGTTATCTTTATTTCTTCCGCTTCCCTGAATCAGCTGCAAGTAGTCAATCAGAATCATCCCAAGACCGCTTTCCTGTTTGAGGCGGCGGCATTTTGCACGGATTTCACTTACCCGGATGCCTGGAGTATCATCTATAAATATACCCGAATCCGACAAGCTTCCCATCGCCATGGTAAGTTTTCCCCAGTCTTCAGGAGTCAAGTTGCCGGTACGCAAATTCTGTGCATTTATATTGCCTTCAGCACAAAGCATCCTCATGACGAGCTGATCTGCCCCCATCTCAAGACTGAAGATCGCAACGTTCTCATCTGTTTTCGTTGCCACATTTTGTGCGATATTCAAGGCAAAAGCGGTCTTTCCGACAGAAGGACGGGCAGCTACAATAATCAGATCATTTCGCTGAAAGCCGGCTGTCATTCTGTCGAGCTCTGTAAAGCCCGTGGCGATTCCAGTGATGTCTCCTTTTCTTGTGTGGAGCAATTCAATGTTATCGTACGTTTGAACAAGAACATCTTTAATATTCTGGAAAGCTCCGGCGTTTTTCCGCTGTGAAACCTCCATAATGTTTTTCTCGGCTTCATTTAATAAAACATCTACTTCATCTTCACGGGAATAACCGTCTTGAGCAATCGTTGTAGCTGTTCGGATCAATCTCCGCAAAATCGACTTCTCTTCTACGATTCTTCCGTAATATTCAATATTGGCAGCAGTCGGAACCGCATTTGCCAGATCACTTAAATAAGATACTCCGCCGATTTCCTCTAATAAATTGGCATCAGCAAGCTCAGAGGTTACTGTTACTAAGTCAACAGGCTCCCCTTTATCCGCAAGCTTCAGCATCACATTGTAAATCTTCTGATGAGATGCTCTGTAAAAGTCTTCTGGAATCAAAATTTCAGAAGCGGTGATTAAAGATGCGGGTTCTAGAAAAATCGCTCCGAGTACAGCTTGCTCCGCCTCAATATTTTGTGGAGGAATCCGATCATCAAACATTTCATTCATGATGATCACCGTCCTTATCATTTAATTAGAAAAGCGCAAGCGCCTTAGTCAGCTCCGGCAGGCAGATCCATTCTGACCGGGGCGTTCGGCGATGCAGCTAGACATGGATGAACAAAACCTTATATTTCTCTATAATAAGAAAAAATGTGATGCTGCGAAAAGAAGCAGCATCCATTCACACATCACATTTATTAAACTGATTATTTTTGTTCTGTTACGTGCACCTTAACAGTAGCTGTTACTTCCGGATGCAGTTTTACCGGCACATTTGTATAGCCTAAAGCCCGGATCGCATCTGGCAGGTCAATTTTTCGTTTATCAACTTTATGGCCATGTGATTTCATAAGCTCATCAGCAATTTGCTTGCTTGTAATAGATCCGAATAAACGGCCGCCATCTCCTGATTTCGCCTTAAGTTCAACCGTTAAGCTTTCAAGCGTCTCTTTTAGTTCAACAGATTTTGCAAGCTCTGCAGCCGCTTCTTTTTCTTCTTTTTTCTTTTGACCTTGAAGCTTGCTGATTTCTGCCTGATTGGCTTCAATCGCAAGTCCCTGCTTAATTAAAAAGTTATGTGCATAGCCGTCAGCTACATTTTTAACTTCTCCTTTTTTCCCTTTACCTTTTACATCTTTTAAGAAAATAACTTTCACGACTTGGTTCCTCCTTCTAAATACTCTTCGATCGCATGATTTAATCTTTCTTCTGCTTCAAGCAGTGATACATGTTCAAGCTGTGTTGCCGCATTTGTGAGGTGACCCCCGCCATCTAATGCTTCCATGATCAACTGCACATTGATATCCCCAAGGGAACGGGCACTGATGCCGATTGTGTGCTCATTTCTTCTCGCAAGAACGAATGACGCCACAACACCGCTCATTGCCAAGAGCGTATCTGCTGTTTGCGCAATGATGACCTGATCGAAATAGTCCTCTGAATCAGGATCTGACTTTGCGATGGCGATGCCATCTTTAAGCATGTTGGTATTTTGAATGATCTTTGACCGCTTTACATAGTGATCAATATCTTCTCTCATAAATTTTTGCACGAGAATGGTGTCAGCCCCTTTAGACCTTAAATAGGAGGCTGCATCAAATGTACGGGAACCCGTTCTGAGAGTAAAGCTTTTAGTATCGACTATAATGCCTGCGAGCAAAGATGTGGCTTCAATCATGTTCATTTTCAGACGTTTTGTCTGATATTCCAGGAGTTCTGTCACAAGCTCTGCTGTTGAAGAAGCATATGGCTCCATGTAAACCAGCAATGGATCCTTAATAAACTCTTCACCCCGGCGGTGATGATCGATGACGACAACATTGTCCACTTTATTCAGCAGCTTTTCATCGATGACAAGTGACGGCTTATGGGTATCCACAACAATCAGAACTGTGTCATCTGTAGAGATTTCCAAAGCTTCTTCTCTTGTTATAAAACGGGACCACAAATCAGAATGCTGCTTTACTTCCTGAATCAGCCGCTGCACGCCTGTATCAATCTCGTTTTGATCCAGAACGATAAAGCCTTCCTTTTCATTCACCTGAGCTACTTTCAGAATGCCGATGGCTGAGCCTATCGAATCCATATCGGGGTATTTATGGCCCATAATGATAACTTTGTCGCTTTCTGAAATAATTTCAGTCAGCGCATGCGAGATCACTCTTGCACGCACCCTCGTTCTTTTTTCCATCGGATTCGTCTTGCCGCCATAAAACTTCACTTTTCCGTTCGTCTGCTTAATGGCAACCTGATCTCCACCGCGTCCTAAAGCGAGATCAAGACTTGATTGAGCCAAATCCCCAAGCTCAGTAAGGGACGGCACACCGGAGCCTATACCGATGCTCAATGTGAGGGATATATTTTGAACCGTCGTCTGTTCTCTTACTTCGTCAAGAATCGAAAACTTTCCTTTTTCAAGCTTTATTAAAATATTTTCATTGAGAATTGCCATGAAGCGCTCTGATGACGTTCTTTTCAAGAAGATGCCGTTGTCGGTTGCCCATTTATTCAGCAAGGAGGTTACTTGACTATTAATTGTGCTTTTCGTCTGGTCATCCAGGCCTTGAGTGACTTCATCGTAATTATCAAGAAATATAAGTGCAAGAACTGTCCGCTCATCCTCATACTGCTTTTCAATTTCTGTCTGTTCCGTAACATCAAAGAAGTACAGCAGTCTTTCCTCACGCTTGATGATTACTTTAAACTTCCGTTCGTGAAGAGTTATGGTTTCTGTATCTACTTCCTGCTTCACAAGGGGCACAAGTGATTCGGCTACATCATACATGGACCTGCCGACCAATGTGTCTTCATGGAAACAGGATGTCAAAAACGGATTAGTCCATTCTATATGATAATGTTCGTTAAAAAGCATAATTCCTATGGGCATTTCCATTAAAGCTTCTTCGCCAACCCGCTTCAGACGGTAAGAGAGAGTCGAAATGTAGGTTTCCATCTCAACCTTCAGCTTTTTATCGGCTATTTTCAAAAGAAATAAGATCGCACCTAATAGAAAGACCCCGGCAACACCAATCATCCATCGATAATAAAAGATGATGATGATGGAAATCGCGGTCAGGCCAATTAATGCAAATAGGGGATACCTGATAAACGGTTTTTCGTAAAAACTGGGCATTTTGTTTCAGCTCCTCAAACAACAGTGAAACATACGTAAGACTGCGGCTTACTCCTTCTGCGCACTGTATGAATCTAGTTTATGCGCCATAGTGCTATTTCTTCACGCGGCCCCGCAAATTAAAAGCTAAATCAATTATACCTAAGATTCGCACAAGATACATCAGGATCGGCAGAATCAAAGAAAGAATGATTGCTGTAACAGGTATGGCTTTCGAATAATTTTTCACATGACTGTAAAAGAAAATAAAAGAGAAGCCCTGTACCACTAACAGCACCTGCAGAACAAACAGCAAGTTTACAGCAGCAATATATAGAAAGCTGCCTGTATCCAAATTTAAAAAGAATAAAAAACTGACAATCAAGTAATACCAGACAATGCTTGTAGGCAGCTTCCACTCTCTGAATGGCTTTAGCGGCACCAGCTGGATTTTCAGTCTTTTAAGAACAGGAATGGTTACAGCATGAGACAGTATGGCGAAGATAAATGAAACACTCACAAGCAAACTTGGAATTAAGTAGCCTATGTACTTCATTTGCTCTTCTAATTGATTAATCGCTGCTTCATTTGCTTCCTGACCAATTGCAGCCATCATTGACTTTGCCATATCAATCGTTTCGTCCATGCTGCCTGTCGCTTCTTCAATTGGATCGATTTGAAAAAATGCCACAGAAGCAGCATACATGACGACAAAGCTGATGAGAAAGGCAATTGTGCCCCCAATCAAAGCGCCTGCTGTTTGTCTCTTCTGATAAAAGTAACCCATTACGATTCCGCTCAGGGCATATGTTAATGTTAATGGCAAAGCAAACAAAGAACCAACTATCAATGTAATGAAGATAGAAGCGGCCATTAAAGTGACAGCAGCTTTAATCCCGTGTCTCACCGTATAAAGAATAAACGGCAATGGCAAAAAGACCATTAAAAATGCCCCAATAAGCGGCAGATAAAGTGTCATTAATGTTAATACAGTAAAAAGCGCAAGTAATATCGCACCTTCTGTCAGTACGTTAACCCGTTTCACAGTTTCACCTCTTTTATACTTCCAAGCTTATTTTAAATGAACCGTGTGTGACAAATCAAATGATTGGATAAAGAGTAAATAAAAAAGCAGCAAGGAATCCTCACTGCCTTTTTCATCTTATTATTCGCCAGATACGTATGGAAGTAAAGCCATTTGACGAGAGCGTTTAATAGCAATCGTTAATTTACGTTGGTATTTAGCGCTTGTTCCTGTTACACGACGAGGTAAGATTTTACCACGCTCAGAAACGAATTTTTTAAGCAAATCTACATCTTTGTAATCGATGTTAGTGATTCCGTGTGCAGTGAAGTAGCACACTTTACGACGTTTTGCACGTCCACCTTTGCGTCCGCCTGCCATAGTTATTTCCTCCTTCCATTATGAATTGCACGTACTATATGTTTTAAAACGGTAAGTCATCATCAGAGATATCAATCGGCTTTCCATCATTTGCGAATGGATCGTCATCAAAGTTCGAACGGCCTTGATTACGCTGATTCTGATTTTGATTTTGATTTTGGTTTTGGCTGAATGGATTTTGCTGACCGCCTTGTCCACCTTGGCCGCCGCCATAATAATTGTTGTTTCCGCCACCGCCGCCGCTGTTTCCACTTCCGCTTTTAGGTTCAAGAAACTGTACGCTTTCAGCAACCACTTCAGTTACATAAACACGTTTGCCAGTCTGGTCTTCATAGCTGCGAGATTGAAGACGTCCATCTACTCCTGCCAAACTTCCTTTTTTAAGGAAATTTGCAACATTTTCAGCCGGACGGCGCCATACGACGCAGTTAATGAAGTCCGCTTCTCTTTCACCCTGCTGGTTTGTGAAGGCACGGTTTACAGCTAATGTAAAAGTAGCAACTGCAGCTCCAGCTGGTGTGTAGCGCAGTTCTGGATCTTTTGTTAGTCTGCCGACTAAAACAACCCGATTCATCATCAGAATCATCCTTTTTTAAAGATATCTAATCTATGTGAATTACACTTCTTTTCTAGTTACCATGTGACGCATGATGTCTTCGCTGATTTTCGCTAAGCGGTCAAATTCTTGAACAGCTTCCGGCTTTGATGCAACTTGAAGAAGCATGTAGTAACCGTCACGCAAATCGTTGATTTCATAAGCAAGGCGACGTTTGCCCCACTCTTTTGTTTCTTCAACTTCCGCACCATTGTCAGCTAAAATTGTGTTAAAACGCTCAACTAGAGCTTTTTTAGCCTCATCTTCAATGTTTGGACGGATGATATACATGATTTCGTATTTATTCATCTCTTACACCTCCTTTTGGTCTAAACGGCCCTAAACGGGCAAGGAGCAATTAAACAATTCAATTACTCACAAGTTTAAATTATAGCAAACAAAATGACTTTAGGCAACCAAATTAAACATTAAAACGGAAATGGATAACGTCGCCATCTTTTACGATGTACTCTTTTCCTTCTAAACGCACTTTTCCGGCTTCGCGTGCAGCTCCCATTGTTCCTGCATTCAGCAGATCTTCATAAGAAACTGTTTCAGCGCGGATAAAGCCGCGTTCGAAGTCAGAGTGAATAACGCCGGCACATTGCGGAGCCTTCATTCCTTTTTTGAAAGTCCACGCACGGACTTCCTGAACACCCGCTGTAAAATAAGTCGCCAGACCAAGAAGATTGTATGAAGCTTTAATAAGCTGATCAAGACCTGATTCTTCGATGCCAAGCTCTTCAAGGAACATTTCTTTTTCTTCTCCATCAAGTTCGGCAATTTCGGATTCAATCTTTGCACATACAACAATGACTTCAGCTTTTTCATTCGCAGCAAATTCACGAACTGCTTTTACATATTCATTGTTTGAAGCATCAGCCACTTCATCTTCAGAGACATTAGCTACATACAAAACAGGTTTGCTTGTCAGTAAATGAAGATGCTTAACAACTTTCATCTGTTCATCTGTAAATTCCACAGAGCGGGCCGGTTTGTCGTTTTCGAATGCATCTTTCAGCATTAACAGAACCTCGTGCTCATAAACAGCATCTTTATCTTTTTGCTTTGCAAGCTTGCCGACACGCTCAATACGCTTGTCTACAGACTCTAAATCCGCTAAAATCAACTCAAGATTGATTGTCTCAACATCATCAATCGGATCTACTTTTCCTGAAACGTGAGTAATGTTGTCGTCTGCAAAACAGCGCACAACGTGACAAATGGCATCTACTTGACGAATATGTGAAAGAAACTTGTTTCCAAGTCCTTCTCCTTTACTTGCACCCTTAACAATTCCTGCAATATCCGTAAATTCAAACGCAGTAGGAACTGTTTTCTTTGGTTTTACAAGATCTGTAAGCTTTTGAAGACGCTCATCCGGCACTTCCACAATCCCTACGTTAGGGTCGATTGTACAGAATGGGTAGTTTGCTGATTCAGCACCAGCCTGTGTAATGGCGTTAAAAAGCGTTGACTTCCCTACGTTCGGAAGTCCAACAATACCAGCGGTTAAAGCCATGGTTATTTCCACTCCTCTATATAAACAATATATAATCGATTAATCCGTTTACTGTTATCTAACCAATCTTCAACAATTATAGATACTAACGCATGAAATGACAAGCTTAAGAGGGGAAGTCTTTCATGGTAAAAGTTCATTTTTACTCATTAAAAAAAGGGGAAAACCAAACGAAAATCAAGGTTTTCTCCCTAAATAAACCATTTAAAGCCATAAAAAGAGTTATTCTTCATGCTTGACTAATCTTTTTTTCATTTTCCGGGCAAATTCTCTTCTTGGAATCATCACACTGTGAGCACAGCCTTCGCATTTTATGCGAATATCCATGCCCATTCTGATGATTTTCCAGCGATTCGCACCGCATGGATGAGGTTTTTTCATTTCGACAACGTCATTTATGCCAAATTCCTTGTCCACTATTCACTCATCCTTTCCTTTTGTTTAGCACCTTCATCCTGTCTTGTATACATGACCATGCGAGGGTAGGGAATTTCTATGCCATGCTCATCAAGTCTCATCTTAATTTCTTTTCTCAGCACACGCGATATATGAAAATGCTTCATAGGAAGGACCTCACTGACTACACGCAGGACAACTCCCGATGGCCCCAGGTTTTGTACGCCAAGCAATTCAGGAGGTGCAACCATTTCTTCATACTTATCCGGCAGCTCGAGCAATAAATCTTCAATGACTCTTTCCGCTTTTGGAATATCCCCTTCATAGGCAATACTGACATCTACAAAAGCGACGCTGTTATTGACGGAGAAATTAGTCACTTCCGTTATATTTCCGTTTGGCAGAATATTGATTTCTCCTGTCCAGCTCTTGATCTTAGTCGTGCGAAGTCCAATTTCTTCAACAGTTCCTTCAAATTGGCCGACACGAATCATGTCACCTACTGAAAACTGATCTTCAAAAATAATAAAGAATCCTGTAATGATGTCCCTGACAAGATTTTGTGCACCGAATCCGACGGCGAGCCCGACAATTCCCGCTCCGGCGAGCAGAGCCTTTACATCGAAGCTTAATGTCTCAAGGATCATCAGCAGGGCAACAAAATAAACGAGGTACGTTAAAATGTTATCGAGCAGCTTGACCAGCGTATTTTCTCTCCGCTCTGAAATGCGGAGCGGTGACTTTGTTCTCAGCAAGAAAATTTTTCCAATGACTACATTTCCGACTCGAATAAGGATTGTTGAAAGGATCATAATGCCAATAATCTTCAGCAGTCCTTGTCCAAAGTTCAGCCAGAGATCTTCGTTTAGAAGAGAGGCACCCATTTTATCTATAAGCTTATTTATAAAATCCACATCAGATCAACCTTTCCTTTAGAAAGAATTACACGCTGCATTCATAAAGATAGGTTTTATTTTAACAACTTTTCTAAGCAATTTACAGTGCTTAGCAAAAACTCTTATTATCTCTTAAATATGTATAGATTTCTATATTCTTCCGTATACTGTTACTACTATATTGAAGGAGTGAAATGATGAATTTTAAATCTGGCTTTTTAAAACCGCAGCGAGACCGAATTTATTATGAAGATGACCATGCGGCTGAACATTTATCATCAGAAATAAAACTCCTTCTTTCTGTACGGAAACCCATCGTAGTCCTATGTATTGGAACAGACCGCTCAACAGGTGACTGTTTAGGCCCTTTAGTAGGCACTAAGCTTATCGATGCTGATCTCAAGCATTTCCATGTTTACGGAACACTCAAGCATCCTGTTCATGCAGTCAACCTTGAAGAAACTATTCAAGAAATAGAACAAACGTTCGATAATCCTTTTATTCTGGCGATTGATGCCTGCTTGGGAAGACTAAAAAGTGTAGGGACATTCCAGGTTGGATCAGGTCCAATCAAGCCTGGTGCAGGTGTAAACAAGGTGCTTCCCGAGGTAGGAGACATTCACATAAATGGAATTGTCAACGTCAGCGGGTTTATGGAATTCTTTGTATTGCAAAATACAAGACTGCATCTCGTCATGACAATGGCTTCTATTATTGCAGAAAGCATCATTCTGGCTGAGCAGCAGATAGAACTTAAAAAAATTCCGTTAAAGACAAAGACCTCTTGGCTTAATCAGGCCAAGGATGCAAACTTCAATTAAACAATTTCATTAAAACAATAATGACTGCAACAACCGCCAGGCTTGGCAGGAGGTTTGCTACACGAATGGCTTTTATAGCAAGCATATTGATACCAATGGCAAAGATCAGTATCCCGCCAACGGCTGTAATCTCTGAGATCAAATCCTCAAGCAAGGATTCCGGTACATACTGATGAATCACATTCGCAAATACAGCGATGCCTCCTTCATATATGAAAACAGGAACCGCTGAAAGAAGAACACCTATGCCAAGGGTACTTGAAAGAACCATGCTCGTAAAGCCATCAATCATCGACTTTGTGTACAAAATATCATGATCCTCTCTCAATCCGCTATCAAGTGATCCAACAATTGCCATTGCACCAATGACAAAGATAAGGGTAGCGGATACAAAGCCTTGTGCAAAATCCCCCGTTTGATTTCTGCTTAGTTTTTTCTCAAGCCAGTGTCCCACCTGATGCAGTTTCTTTTCAATATCAATGGCTTCTCCAATGACTGCCCCGAAAACAAGACTGATAATCACAATAAACAGCTGTTCACTTTCCAGTGCCATATCGAGGCCTAATACCATGACAAAAAGACCTATGCCTGTCATGACCGTCTGTTTCATAGATTCTGGTATTCTGCGAAGCAATAAACCTAAAAGAGAACCTATGATAATTCCAGCTGCATTTACTAAACTTCCTAATAACACCAACTTAATCCCTCTTTCTAATTATATGCGCTAGCGCCTTGTTCAGCTTCGGCAGGCAGATAGAGATCCGGCAGAAAAATTGCAAATTACTTTTAGGGCGGATCCTTTCTGACCGAGATGTTAAGTTCCGAAGCTGCTTTTTATTAAAACATAAAAATAAGCCATCTATGCTGCAAGATGGCCGCTTAAGATGTTTGCTCAGCTTCAAGCAACTCTAAAATTCTTTCCAAGTCCTCTTTTGAGAAAAATTCAATTTCTATTTTCCCTTTTTTCTTCTGCTGCTTAATCGTAACAGAAGTGCCAAAATACTCACGCAAGTAGGATTCTCTTTCTTTAATGAAAATGTCCTGACTGACAGCTTTCTTTTTCGTTTCACGTGGAACATTTTCGTTTAACTGCTGAACAAGAAGCTCAACTTGCCGGACATTAAGCTGTTCTATCATAATTTTGTCCGCTAAGGCTTTTAGCTTGTCTTTTTTCTTAAGCCCGAGCAGTGTTCTGCCATGACCCATTGAAATCTTTCCTTCAGAAATAAGAGTTTGAATGGTATCTGGAAGAGACAATAACCTCAGATGATTCGCAATATGCGGTCTGCTTTTCCCTAGACGTTTGGCAAGCTCTTCTTGTGTAATATGCAAGTGATCAAGCAAAGACTGGTAGGCTCCCGCTTCTTCGATTGGAGATAGATCTTCGCGCTGGAGATTTTCAAGAAGCGCAAGCTCCATCATCTGCTGATCTGTCAGCTCTCTGATGACAGCTGGCACAACATGAAGGCCCGCTGCTTTCGCTGCACGGAAACGGCGCTCACCCACGACAATCTCATAGCCTTTAATACTCTTACGCACAATGATTGGCTGAAGGATGCCATGCTGAAGGATGGACTCTTTCAGTTCTTCAATCGCTCCTGGCAAAAATGTTTTGCGGGGCTGATAAGGATTTGGACGCAGATCTTTTATTTTAATTTCCTGCAGTGTTTCGTCATTGCTTACTTCCATATTCGTAAACAAAGCATTGATTCCTTTACCTAACCCTTTAGCCATTTACAACCACTTCCTTTGCCAATTCTAAGTATACATCAGCGCCCCGTGAGCGCGGGTCATAAATAATAATCGGCTGTCCATGACTTGGTGCTTCGCTTAAACGGACGTTTCTGGGAATAATTGTTTTATATACTTTGTCGCGAAAATATTTTTTGACTTCTTCAATAACCTGAATTCCTAAATTGGTGCGTGCATCAAGCATTGTTAAAAGAACGCCTTCTATCATTAAATCGGTATTTAAATGTTTTTGAACTAATCGCACAGTATTCAGCAGCTGACTCAATCCTTCAAGTGCATAATACTCGCATTGAACTGGAATAAGCACGGCATCTGAAGCTGTTAAAGCATTGATTGTCAGCAATCCTAAAGAGGGAGGACAGTCAATAATCATATAGTCATAATTATGTTTTACTTTTTCAAGCGCACGTTTCAGACGGACTTCTCTGGAAATGGTTGGCACAAGTTCAATTTCGGCACCTGCCAGCTGAATAGTGGCAGGAATTGCATCCAAATTTTCGACAGCAGTTGGCTTAATGACTTCTGTTACATCAACATCATCAACTAAAATATCATAAACACAATGTTCAACATCGGCTTTTTCTATTCCTATACCACTTGTCGCATTTCCTTGTGGGTCAACATCGACGAGAAGAACTCGTTTTCCTATATATGCTAAGCACGCACCAAGATTAACGGAAGTTGTCGTTTTGCCGACTCCGCCTTTCTGGTTCGCAATGGCAATAATTTTCCCCACAATGTCACCTGCTTTCACTAAACATGAACTCTATCATGTTCTCTATTTTATCATGAAACTTTGCCAATGGTTTGAACTTTTTTGCAATTTGTGAAAATGCAGCCTGAACGAAAATCTCGAAATCTATGAAACTTCAAAAAGAAAAAGCCCTCTGCTGAATTTGCAGAGAGCTACTTTGGAATTTTTATAGTGAATTGAATGTATTCTTCAAATTCTTCTTCTTCAGCATTTATTTTTACGCCAGTATCCGCTACCATTGTCAGCGATTGACGGATGGTATTCATCGCAATACGAGTATCCCGGCTGAACGCTTTACGTTTTGGTTTTGCTTTCGGGCTGGTTTTCTCAAGCATTTTGACAACGCGGTCTTCTGTTTGTTTGACATTTAACTGCTTTTCAATGATTTCAGAGAGCAGTGTTATTTGCGGATCTGGTTTTTTTAAAGGAATGAGTGCTCTAGCATGTCTCTCTGTTATTTTCTTTTGGAGCAATGCATCCTGAACTTCCTTAGGCAGCTTTAACAGCCTAAGCTTATTGGCAATTGTGGACTGTCCTTTGCCGAGACGCTGGGCAAGGGCCTCTTGAGTCAAGTCGTGAAGCTCCAGCAGCTTTGCATATGCAACAGCTTCTTCTATCGCTGAAAGCTCCTCACGCTGAAGGTTCTCAATTAAGGCAACAGAAGCTGTTTCTGTGTCGTTGAAATCCTTCACAATCGCTGGGATTGTTTCCCATCCGAGTTTTTGGACCGCTCTATACCGTCTTTCCCCGGCAATAATTTCATATCTTCCATCAACCTGACGTACAACAATCGGCTGAATAATCCCGTGCGTACGTATCGTAAGCGATAATTCTTCAATTTTTTCATCCGCGAAAACCGTACGGGGCTGAAAACGATTAGGCACAATTTCCTGCACGGAAATCTTTTTAACCTCATCAAATACTGAATCATCAATCTCTTCTGCTTCAATTACTGCTGTTTTTTCTGCTGTATCTTCTTTTTCTCCCAAACCGAAAAAACGAGAGAATGGATGCTTCATGAGCCTACACCACCTTTAGAAACTGCCATCATATTAATTCTCTTTCAATTCTCTATATTCCTGCATGCCGACCGAACTTTCCATTTAATGTTTTTCTATTCTAACGGAAGTTTGTTAGGCGTACCCGGTTTACGGGGATATTTTGCAGGTGTTGATTTTTGTTTATGAATAATAATGATTGAGCGCTCACTTTCCTCAAGCGGCAGCTCAAAGGCATACTTTTCCTTCACCTTGCCGCCAAGCGTACTGATTGCTTTTTCAGCTTTGATTATTTCTTCCTCAGCTGATGCGGCTTTCATTGCTACGAAATGACCGCCTGTTTTAGCAAGGGGCAGGCAAAGCTCGCTCAAAACAGATAGACGCGCTACGGCCCTTGCCGTCACAACGTCATACGTTTCTCTGAATGCTTTGTTTTTTCCAAACGTTTCTGCTCTGTCATGATAAAGAGATACGCCTGAAAGGTTTAGTGATTTCGTCAGATGATCTAAAAATGTAATTCTCTTTTGAAGAGAATCCACAATTGCAATTTTTAGATGCGGAAAGCAAATTTTAATCGGCAGACTTGGAAACCCTGCGCCTGCGCCTACGTCACAAATGGATAGCGGTTTTGTAAAATCAAAATAGAAAGCAGCAGAAATAGAATCATAAAAATGCTTAAGATAAACTTCTTTTTTTCTGTAATCGAAGTTAAATTCATTTTCTCATTCCACTCTACAAGCAATTCGTAGTAAGTCTCAAATTGCTCCAGCTGTTCTGCGGAAAGAGAGATTCCCTTTTCCTCAAGACTGGATTTAAATAAAGAAATGTCCATACTCAAAACCTTTCTGATCTGCTTTTATTCGCCTGAAACACGGGCTATTTTCCCTTGCTCTAAATAGACGAGAAGGATGGAAATGTCTGCCGGGTTAACCCCTGAAATACGGGATGCCTGTGCCATTGAAAGCGGTCTGACCTCTTTCAGTTTCTGGCGTGCTTCAGAAGCAATGCCTGAAATAGCATCGTAATCAATATTTTCCGGGATTTTTTTGTTTTCCATTTTCTTCAGCTTTTCAACCTGCTGAAGCGACTTTTCAATATAGCCTTCATATTTAATCTGAATTTCAACCTGTTCGGCTATTTCTCCGGAAATATTTTCGTCAGCAGGTGCAAGAGCATGAATATGCTCATAGTTCATTTCAGGGCGTTTCATAAGATCTGATGCACGGATTCCGTCCTTCAGTTCACTGCCGCCTGCACTTCTGATTAATTCCTGTGTCTGCTCATTTGGTTTGATGATGACCGAATTCAAACGTTTTTTCTCTGCTTCAATTGCTTCTCTTTTAAGCAAGAAAGTCTTGTAGCGTTCCTCTTTTATAAGTCCAATCTTACGTCCTATATCCGTTAAACGCAAGTCTGCATTATCATGGCGAAGAAGCAGGCGATATTCTGCTCTGGAAGTCAATAAACGATAAGGTTCGTTTGTTCCTTTTGTGACAAGATCATCTATTAATACTCCGATATAAGCATCAGAACGGCTTAAGATGACTTCTTCTTTGTCAAGGGCTTTGCTGGCGGCATTAATTCCGGCCATTAAGCCTTGTCCCGCTGCTTCCTCGTAGCCAGATGTACCATTGATTTGTCCGGCAGTAAAAAGGCCTGGCACCTTTTTCGTTTCAAGGGTTGGCCATAGTTGTGTAGGTACGATGGCATCATACTCGATTGCATATCCTGCACGCATCATTTCCACATTCTCCAGACCGGGGATGGATGCAAGAATTCTTCGCTGTACATCCTCCGGAAGACTTGTCGATAAACCCTGCACATAAACTTCTTGTGTGTTTCTGCCTTCTGGCTCAAGGAAAATCTGATGACGCGGCTTATCATTGAAACGGACTACCTTATCTTCGATTGAAGGACAGTAGCGCGGTCCAGTTCCTTTAATCATGCCCGAGTACATTGGTGAACGGTGAAGATTATCGTCGATAATTTTATGAGTTTCTTCACTTGTGTAAGTCAGCCAGCATGGAAGCTGATCTGTAATATATTTTGTCGTCTCGTAGGAAAAAGCGCGGGGAACGTCGTCACCTGGCTGAATTTCTGTTTTGCTGTAATCAATTGAATGGCTGTTTACACGCGGCGGTGTTCCCGTTTTAAAACGAACCATATCAAGTCCAATTTCCTGCAGATGCTCTGATAATTTTATAGAAGGCTGCTGGTTATTAGGTCCGCTTGAATATTGCAGTTCACCTAAAATAATTTTCCCTCTTAAAAATGTGCCTGTAGTCAGAACAACTGTTTTCGCACGGTATTCCGCGCCCGTTTGAGTAATAACGCCCCGGCACTCTCCGTCTTCAATAATAAGACGGTCTACCATTCCTTGTAGCATTGTAAGATTCCGCTCATTTTCCATCGTCTTCTTCATTTCATGCTGATACGTAAATTTATCCGCCTGAGCACGCAGCGCACGCACAGCCGGCCCTTTGCCTGTATTAAGCATTCTCATTTGAATATGTGTTTTATCGATATTTTTTGCCATTTCTCCGCCTAAAGCATCGATTTCGCGCACAACGATTCCTTTTGCAGGTCCACCTACTGATGGATTACAAGGCATAAAAGCAACCATATCAAGATTGATCGTCAAAGCAAGCGTTTTTGCACCCATTCTCGCAGAAGCGAGGGCGGCCTCAACCCCTGCATGACCTGCACCGACGACAACTACATCATAATCACCTGCATGATATCCCATGGTATTTACCTCCTTTATGAATTAAGCACTTTTTTATTTTTTAATCTAAGTAAAATGTACATGATCCTATATAAATACAGCCCTTATTTTCCTAAACAGAACTGAGCAAACAGCTGATCAATCAAACTTTCATGAACAGCATCTCCAATAATCTCACCAAGCAGCTCCCATGTTCGTGTCAAATCGATCTGTACAAGATCAATCGGCACTCCTGCTTCAATCGCTTCAAGTGCATCTTCAATCGTACGTTTTGCCTGTGACAGCAAAGCAATGTGCCTTGTGTTTGAAACATAAGTTAAATCCGAAGCGCCAACGCTGCCTTCGAAAAACAGCGAGCTGATGGATTCTTCAAGCTGATCAATTCCCTGTTCCTCTAGCAGAGAAGTCGTCACTACAGGTGAATCTTTTGCAAGCTCCCTCACCCGTTTCAAATCTGCTTTTTGAGGAAGATCTGTTTTATTGACGATAACAATTACGTCCATCCCGCTTACAGCTTCAAACAGCTGCTCATCCTCTTTTGAAAGAGCTTCACTATAATTTAAAACGAGCAGGATAAGGTCGGCCTTTTTCAATACCTGTCTAGATTTCTCAACACCGATCCTCTCGACAATGTCCTCTGTCTCCCTAATACCAGCTGTATCAACTAAACGAAGAGGCACGCCTCGAACGTTTACATATTCCTCAATGACATCCCTTGTCGTTCCCGGTATATCAGTTACAATCGCTTTATTTTCGTGAATCAGACTATTCAGAAGCGACGATTTGCCTACATTAGGTCTGCCTACGATGACCGTTGAAAGACCCTCTCTTAAAATCTTGCCCTGCTGGGATGTTTGGAGCAGCTTTTCAATCTCATTTTTGACGAACGTTGCTTTTTCAATCAGCATGCTGTGCGTCATTTCTTCTACATCATCATATTCAGGGTAATCTATGTTTACTTCCACATGTGCAAGCGTCTCAAGAATTTCCTGGCGCAGACGCTGAATGAGCTTAGATAATCTCCCTTCCATCTGTCCAAGGGCGACATTCATTGCACGATCTGTTTTTGCTCTTATTAAATCCATCACCGCTTCAGCTTGCGACAAATCAATTCGTCCATTTAAAAACGCTCTCTTCGTAAATTCACCCGGTTCTGCAAGCCGCGCCCCGTGGTTTAATGCAAGCTGCAGGACACGGTTAACTGTTACTATCCCGCCGTGGCAGTTTATTTCTACTATATCTTCCCTCGTAAATGTCTTAGGGCCTTTCAACACTGATACCATAACTTCTTCTACAATTTGGCCAGTATCAGGATCTGCAATATGCCCGTAATGAATCGTATGTGAAGGTACCTCTGTTAATTGTTTCTCAGAAGGACCTGAATACAATTTGTCCGCAATCTTGATTGCATCGTCCCCGCTTAGTCTGACGATGGCAATCGCTCCCTCTCCCATTGGTGTGGATATTGCTGCAATTGTATCGAATTCCATGCGTTTCACCCCGCTTCTCTCAAAATAAATCTATATAGAAATTCCCTATTATATACGCAGTCAAATTTATAAGATATCATAGTTATTTCTTGTTGGAAAGAAAAATATATTGAATTATCCACAGACTTAAATTCCGTACAATTCTCTCATTATCATTTTAACTTATCCACATGTTAATAACAATATTTCCAAATGGAAGGTTTCTAAGCCCTTAAGAATAAAAGAAAGCACAAAAAACCCTGCTGATTGAATACCAGCAGGGTTTTGGCGTGTCAGATGAGTATTGTTCGGGCAAAGTCTTGCTAATCGCCTAATTTCTCAGCAGAACAAATCCGCAAAAAAAGTCAAAGTGTCGGATTTCTATCTTTCTTCCTGCGCTAAACAGGCGATTTTGCTGTTCTTATTTAGGAGCAATCACCAAATGACGATTAGGTTCTTCTCCAACCGAGTATGTTTTAATCTTGTGCTGCTGGTTAACTAGAGCAGCATGGATAATCTTTCGTTCATATGAAGGCATTGGTTCTAAAGGAACTTCTCTTTTAGTACGAACAGCCTGATGTGCAAGCTTCTGAGCTAGCTGAATTAATGTTTCTTTGCGGCGGGTTCTGTAGTTTTCAGCATCTACTGTAATATGCAAGTAGTGATTAGAATGACGATTTGCCGCGAGCTGTGTCAAATATTGCAGAGAATTAAGCGTTTGTCCGCGCTTACCAATTAATAGCGCAACCTTCTCTCCTTCAATTTGAAACGTGACATTTTTGCCTTCCTGAATCATTTCAACTGTTGCCTCCACATTCATATTTCTGATCACTTCTTTCAGAAAATGATGCGCTTCTTCAGCAGGATTTGGAAGTTTTACGGCTTTAACCATGGCAGGCTTTGCCCCAAACAGTCCTAAAAATCCCTTTTTCCCTGCATCAAGAACAGTAATTTCAACTTCTTTATCGCTTGCATTCAGCTGTGTTAAAGCGGATTGTACTGCTTCTTCGACGCTAAGTCCGGTAGCAGTTATTTCTCTCACTTTTTCGTTCCTCCCGATTTTGAAAGTGCTTTCGCTCTAATATCAGGTCCATAAATGATCATTGTCTGCACGATCATGAATATATTTCCGACTACCCAATATAAAGATAGTGCCGCTGGGAAGCTGACAGCAAAGATGACGATCATAACTGGCATGATATATAAAAGCATAGCCATTTGCGGATTTTGATTTGCTGTTCCCGCCATTGTCAATTTTTGTTGAATAAATGTTGTAATACCAGCAATGATCGGAAGCAGGTATATTGGATCACGCGATCCCAGGTCAAACCATAGGAAGTTGTGATCTGCAATTGCTTCTGTTCTCATAATTGCATGATAAAAACCAATCAGGATTGGCATTTGAACTAATAATGGAAAACACCCTGCAAGAGGGTTCACTTTATTCTTCTGAAATAAAGACATTGTTTCCTGCTGCAGTTTTTGCTGTGTTTTTTGGTCTTTAGAGCTGTATTTTTCACGCAGCTTTTGCATTTCTGGCTGTAATTCCTGCATTGCTTTTGAGTTTTTGATCTGTTTAATCATTAAAGGCAAGATCGCAAAACGAATGATCAGCGTAACGACAACAATTGACAGTCCGTAGCTGTTACCCATTAATTCTGCAAAATATATGATCAGCCATGACAACGGATACACAATGTAGTGATTCCAGAATCCCTGACTTTCTTCTGTGATTGGCTGGTTCACTTCTGTACATCCTGCAAGAAGCATCATGATGCTCACTAAGCCAAGCACTAACAATATTCTCCTTTTCAACCGGTATTCCTCCTAACAAAATAACTAAACCTGCAAATTCTGCCGACTTTATTCAAACTTATTTTAACATCTTTTAAAAGGAAAACTTATTTCATTTTTCACTTTTCTATGTATTTTTTATGGAGTTTTCACGCTGCGGTCTTGCTCTGTGGACTTTTGTTTTTCTGAAAAGGTGCAATAAACTGCTTTTGACTTCATGATAGTCCATTTCGGATGCCGGCTTTCTGGCAATTACTATATAATCAATGCCTGTTTTTAAGCTGTCCTTTTCTTCGAGAAATACTTGTCGGACGAGACGCTTAATTCGGTTTCTTGTGACGGCATTCCCTATTTTTTTACTGACTGATAAACCTAAACGGAATTCTTTTTCTTCAGGCTGACCCAGCATGTAGATCACAAATTGTCTATTTGCCATCGACTTACCATGCTTGAATACTTTTTGGAAGTCTTCGTTTTTTTTGATGCGGTTTTTCTTTTTCATTTCCTCACTCCGGATCCTTGCCTGAAATTCTCCAGCCTGTTGAGAGCTTTTCCATCATTATTTCTTTAACAATATCTATTTAAACAGCTGTTTTTGAAAAACATGGCCCAATCATGAGTAGGATTGGGCCATGTAAAAAAGACCACTGATACTTTTCAGTGGCCTATGCTGATAATACTTTTCTTCCTTTACGACGACGTGCAGCTAGCACTTTACGTCCGTTTTTTGAGCTCATGCGAGCGCGGAAACCGTGAACTTTACTATGTTTGCGATTATTTGGTTGATAAGTTCTTTTCATTATAGACACCTCCCTGAGGAATAGCTGTTAAAGACAGTCTTTCTAATTATAGAGAGTGACCTAGTGAATTGTCAACCATATGACAAAAAAGATCTCACACTGAAGGACTGTTCTCATATTATTTATTGTTTTCATATAGAAATTTTTCAAATTTGGAAAGTTCTATTCCACTTAAATAAGCAGAATCGAAGTAGATTCCGCTAAAAAAATTTAAAATTCATTTTTGCATTCTGAATCAGTCAAATTTTAAAAAAGAATCCAAACCAGTTATAGATGTACAAATCTATTAAACTTCATAGGCTGTGAATAGTTTTTTCGACATTTTTTTTATCCACACCCGTTATTGACAGGTTTCACACAGAACAAACATATGTGGACAATTATTCTCCACAAAGAGCCGGATATGTGGATAAGTTTTATAAAACCATTGCGCCGCTTCGTTTAATTTGATATTATATTTGTGTTTTCACTCTGAATATCGGAACGTCAACATCCGGGTTATCCACACTCTGTGGATAACATGTGGAAAGATTATTAACACCCTGTTAAAAAACTTGTCCACATTTAAGGGTTTTTGTCGAAAAGACGTTTTTCTACTATATTATATATTTATGCACATTTTGTTCGTTTTGTATTTTTATTCACGGACATCCATCTGTTGTACAAAACATATACACATTCATTTTATAGAAAAAGGAGGGAGATGCCTCAT